>PCCF01000008.1 GCA_002731945.1 Rhodobiaceae bacterium
GATTGCCTCATTATGAACTTTAAGAACCAAAGGACAGGTTGCATCTATATACGGAATATTTCTATCCTTAGCTTCAGACAGTGTTGATTTAGACACACCGTGGGCTGAAAAAACTGCTTTCGAACCCTCAGGTATATCATTTAGGTCTTCTACGAAAGTAACCCCTTTATTTTTTAAATCATTTATTACCCATGGGTTATGAACAATTTCGTGTTTAACAAATATGGGGTTGTCATATTTCTTTGAACAGAGCTCAACGATTTTTATAGCCCTTTCAACACCTGCACAGAATCCTCGCGGGCTTGGTAAATAAAGTTTTTTTTCTAAATTCTTATTCATTTTACCTGATGACTTATCTAATATATCTATAATATTCAAATTAATTCATTCTTTTTATAATTTTGTTAATTTTTTGGAAAGTACAATGACACTCAGATACATAATAACTTTTTTTCTTATCTTTTTTATAGTTTCTTGCAGTAGCTCAAAAGTAGATTATGACCCTGGTCCATGCCCTCGTGCAGCTATACTTAAAGGTTCTGAGTCTAAAGAAGTTAAATCTTCCGACGGCACAAGTCTAAATGTAGAATTGAATAGAACAGTAATGATTTGTGATTATAATCTAAAGAGGAAAACCATAAATTATGATTTAGGTATTGTGGGGGATATAATTGGCACAGATAAAGTTAGCTCAAAGACATTGGAAATTACAATTTTCATAGCTTTCATAGGCCCTGAAAACACAATTATAGACAAATGGTCAAAACGCTTTTCATTAAACTTAAAAGATCAGGCTATAGTCCCTTTCTCATTGGCAATAGAAGGATTACAATCAAATATTACAGAAGGAAGGACAGGATCTTCCTATAAAGCCCTAATAGGGTTTGAGTGAACAATACATTTGACATCAAGTGACAGTCATTTAGAATTAGGGCATGAATCTTTTTGATTCTATCTATTTGCGGGAGAGACTTTTTTAGCGCCGAAGGAGCAACCGCCCTCGGAAACTCTCAGGCAAAAAGGACCGCAGGTAGATAAGACTCTGGAAAGTAAGTTAAAACTTCGCCGACGGGGTAAGCAAAGTTTCTTTGTGAAATCTCTCAGGATCCAATGACAGAGGAGGGCAGTTGCTTTAAGCAACTTACCTGTCATGGAGAGAAAAATGTCTGAGGCTGTCGGTTACAAGGAAAATCTAAAAAAGACTCCTTTATATAAACTGCACAAAGAAAATAACGCAAAACTTGTAGAATTTTCAGGTCATATTTTACCTATTCAATATGAAACAGGTATTTTAAATGAGCATAATCACACTAGAGATTCTGCGGGTCTTTTTGATGTGTCCCATATGGGTCAAATTAAGATTTCTGGTGGATTAATTTTTGAAGCACTAGAAAAAATACTTCCCTTATCTTTTTCCGAAATGAAACATGGCCAAATTAAATATACTCAATTGCTGAACAAAGATGGAAGAATAATTGACGACTTAATGGTTTATAAGCCGCTTAATGATTCTAATCATGTAAGAATGGTCGTTAATGCCGATTGTATTCAGAAGGATTTGAATCATCTATCATCCAATTTAAACAATAATTTTAGAGTAGAATTATTAAATGATAGAGCATTGATAGCTTTACAAGGTCCTTTAGCAGCAAACATCTTAAATCAATACATACCCGGTGTTGTCGATATGCCTTTTATGACTTTCAATATATCTATTTTTGATGGTGAGAAGGTTTTAGTTTCAAGGTGTGGATACACCGGCGAAGATGGTTATGAGATTTCAATTCCAGGAAGAATATCATATTCTCTTGCTAATAAAATTCTTTCAAATAAGGAAGTTAAGCTTATTGGTTTAGGGGCAAGAGATTCACTTAGAATGGAAGCTGGATTATGTCTTTATGGACATGATATAGATTTAAACACTACCCCAATTGAGGCGGGATTAGGTTGGACCTTATCTAAAAAAAGACTCAAACAAGGAAACTTCTTAGGTTCTAAAACCATAAAAAAACAAATAAATAAGGGCCCCGGAAAGATATTAGTTGGTATTAAGCCCCTTGCTAAGATTCCAGCTAGAGAAGGAACAACTATTCACGATTCTGATGGTAAAGAAATTGGTATTGTTACTAGCGGAGGTTATTCCCCATCCTTAAAGGTTCCTATATCCATAGGGTATATAAAGGTTGAGAAATTAAATGAATCTCAGAAAGTTTTTTTGAAAGTAAGAGAAAAAATGATTCCCTCCACCTGTACTAACTTACCTTTTGTTTCGCACAAATATTTTAAAGGAAATTAATTGATGTCGAGTATTTTTTATACAAAAGAACATGAATGGATAAGGGTTAATGAAGGTGGTGGAGTGGTGGGTATATCAGCATATGCAAGCGAACAATTAGGGGACGTTGTTTTTGTAGAATTACCTGAAAATGGATTTAAAGCTAATCAGGGGGATAATATTGCAGTAGTTGAATCTGTAAAGGCGGCAAGTGAAGTTTACTCTCCAGTTTCGGGAGAGGTGATAAAGACAAATGAAGATTTAAGTGTTTCTCCGGAATTAGTTAATGAAGATCCAATAGGAAAGGGTTGGTTTTTCGAAATCAAGATTTCAAATCCCGAAGAATTACAAAAATTAATGAATGAAGACTCGTATAAGAAATTTATAGAAGGATAGAGCATGAGATACTTACCTTTAACAGAAGAAAACAGAAACGAGATGCTAGATACTATAGGAATAGAAAAAGTTGATGAGCTATTTTCTGATGTACCAAGCGATATTGAGCTTAATCCAAAATTAAATTTACCAAATTATAAAACAGAGATGGAGGTTGAAAGATATTTATCATCTCTTGCAGATAGAAATATTTTTGCAGACTCAACTGCTTTTTTTCTAGGAACAGGAGCCTATAAGCACCATATTCCGGCAAGCGTTGATCATATTATTCAAAGATCGGAGTTTTTGACTTCGTATACACCTTATCAACCCGAAATATCACAAGGAACTTTACAATATCTNTTTGAGTTTCAAACCCAGGTATCTCTTTTGACTGGAATGGATATATCNAATGCTTCTATGTACGATGGATCAACAGCAACTGCAGAGGCAGTTTCAATGGCTCAAAGAATAACAGGAAGAGANAAAATAATTTTATCAANCGGTCTCCATCCTCAATACGCCAGCGTAATAAAGACNTTATTAGATAAAAATAATCAATCCNTAGGATATAGTCTTAATTTTTCNGANAATTTTGAAGATTTAAAAGAGAAAATAAGTGATGAAACCTCTTGTGTNGTGGTTCAAAACCCTGATTTTTTTGGTAACTGTCACGATTTAACAGAATTATCGAAGTACATNCATTCTTTCGGATCTTTATTGGTAGTGGTAGTGAATGAGGTTGTTTCTCTCGGCATTATGAAGAGTCCAGGAAAAATGGGAGCGGACATAGTAGCCTGCGAAGGGCAATCATTAGGAAATCCTTTGAATTTTGGAGGACCTTACATAGGATTATTATCATCAAAAAAAGAATTTGTACGCCAAATTCCCGGCAGAATTGTTGGAGAGACTACAGATATTAAGGGTAAGAAAGGTTTTGTTTTAACTCTTTCTACCAGAGAACAACATATTAGAAGAGAGAAAGCTACATCAAATATTTGTACAAATTCCGGTTTATGTAGCCTAGCTTTTACTGTGCATTTATCTTTATTGGGCGAGAAGGGATTCAAATCTCTCTCAAAATTAAACCATGAGTCCGCCATAAAATTATCTAAGAATATTGAAAAAATTTCAGGAATTAAGATTTTAAATAAAACTTTCTTTAATGAATTCACAGTTTCTTTACCTGTTGAAGCTAAAGTGTTTGTTGAAAAAATGAGCCATAAAGGAATTCTTGCTGGAGTTCCTGTAAGTAGATTAGAACCACAAAATGATCAATTTAAAAATTATCTTGTAATCGCGTGTACAGAAATTAATTCAGATCAAGATTTTGAAAGATTTTCTAAAGCAGCTAAGGAAATAATATCATGAAGGAAAAAATAAGTCATAAAGGTTTAGATCACGAAGAGCTGTTATTGTTCGAGATAGGGGGTTTGAATAAATCAGGTGTCGACTTCCCTGAGACGCAGGGATATGAACAAAGAATAGGCTCTAGTTATGAAGACAAAGAAATTGGAATTCCTGGATTGAGTGAACCGGAAGCGGTAAGACATTATGTTCGCTTATCAAGAAAAAATTATTCGATTGATGCTGGGATGTATCCCTTGGGATCATGCACTATGAAGCACAACCCTAGATTGAATGAAAAGTTAGCAAGATTAAAAGGGTTTAGTGACATTCATCCGTTGCAACCTGTTTCAACATGTCAAGGAGCTTTGGAGCTTATTCATGAAATTTCATTATGGTTGAAAGAACTTACAGGTATGTCAGCAATTGCAATGTCACCAAAGGCTGGAGCTCAAGGTGAATTGTGTGGAATGATGGCCATAAAACAGGCATTGAAATCTAAAGGTCAAGAATCGAGAAAAAAAGTCTTAGTTCCAGATTCAGCTCATGGAACAAACCCAGCTACAGCTGCTTTCTTAGGATTTGAAGTAATAACAATTAAATCTACTGTTGCAGGTAGATTAGATTTAAAAGATTTTAAGAGTAAAATCGATAAAAAATTTGCAGCTGCAATGATCACAAACCCTAATACTTGTGGCTTGTTTGAGAAAGACATCATTAAGATATCTGAGATTATACACCAAAATGGCGGTTATCTTTACTGTGATGGTGCCAATTTTAATGCTCTAGTAGGTAAAATCAAACCAGGAGATATGGGAATTGATGCAATGCATATTAATTTACATAAAACCTTTTCTACTCCACATGGTGGTGGGGGACCAGGGTCAGGTCCTGTAGTTTTTTCAGATAAATTAGCCAGTTTTTGTCCAGCACCAAAGATAGAAAAAATTGGTAATAAATTTGAAATTTTTGAAAACGAAAACAACGAAAATCTTTTAGAATCCTTCGGTAGGTTAAGTGCATTTCATGGTCAAATGGGTATGTATGTTAGAGCGCTGTCTTATATGTTAAGCC
This sequence comes from Rhodobiaceae bacterium, assembly GCA_002731945.1. Taxonomy (GTDB): domain Bacteria; phylum Pseudomonadota; class Alphaproteobacteria; order MED-G09; family MED-G09. The sequence goes on from PCCF01000008.1 coordinate 5,072, forward strand.
ATGGAGCAGATGGCTTAAGGCAGGTTTCCGAGGATGCAGTACTTAGTGCTAATTATATTAAATCTTCTTTAGAGGATGTTATGTCGTCGGCATACGAAGGTTATTGTATGCATGAAGTTCTCTTTAATGATGACTTCTTAAAAGACACAGATGTTGAAACACTAGATTTTGCAAAAGCTCTAATTGATAAAGGTTACCATCCCATGACAATATATTTCCCCTTGATAGTTCATGGTGCCTTGCTTGTTGAACCTACGGAAACAGAGTCTAAGTTTTCTATTGATCAATTTATTTTAACTATGAAAGATCTTGTCAATAAAACTCAATCAGATTCAGATTCTTTTAAAAGCGCTCCTAAATTTACTCCAGTCAGGAGGCTTGATGAGACTAAAGCTGCAAGGGAACCTATTTTAAGATGGAAAAAAGAGACAATAATAGCAGCAGAATAAAACCGAACCTTGATCTAGAGATTTGCCATTCGCAGAATTATAATATTATTGCAGGTGTCGACGAGGCTGGTCGAGGACCATGGGTTGGGCCAGTATATTCTGCTGCAGTTATACTTGATCAAGGCAATATTCCCGATGGCATAAACGACTCTAAAAAAATTTCTCCGCGGAAGAGAAAAGAAATTTTTAATAAAATCACTTCTAATCATATGTTTGGAGTTGGTGTGGCAAGTGTAGAAGAAATTGATAAAATAAATATCTTAGAGGCGACTTTCTTAGCTATGACAAGAGCGATTAATAATTTAGAAATTACACCTGATTTAGTTTTGGTTGATGGAAACATAACACCCGAAACAGTTATTAAAACGAAAAGCGTTGTTAAGGGAGACGCTAAGTCATTGTCGATTGCTTCCGCATCAATTGTTGCGAAGGTTTTACGGGACCAATATATGGAAGAAATTGATCTTGAGTTCCCCTCATTTAATTGGAAAAAAAATAAAGGTTATGGAACGAAAGAGCACTTAAGTGCACTAGAACACCACGGTCCTACAAAATACCATAGAAAATCATTTTCCCCTGTTCGCAAGATGTTGAGTCTTTGAAGTTAAACCGGACTCAATATATAGAAAATAAGATTTTATTTTAGTTTTATAGTCTTCTCCTCTTGACCTTCTAATAATTTATAAGGAGGATGTTCTCTTGAATGATAAAAGAAAACGTTAAAGAAACCAATAAACTTAAAACCAATAGAATTGTTAAGGGCGATACCATTCAATCTATGAAGGATTTTCCTGATCGTTCTTTTGATCTTGTTTTTGCGGATCCCCCTTATAACCTTCAGTTAAAAAACGATCTATTGCGACCAGACTCTTCTAAGGTAAACGCAGTTGACGATCATTGGGACAAATTTGAAAATTTTAAAAAATATGATGAATTTACTTTTGAATGGTTGGTAGAATGCAAAAGGCTGTTAAAATCTTCTGGTTCAATATGGGTCATTGGCTCTTATCATAATATTTTCCGTATAGGTAAGATTATGCAAGATCTAGGGTTTTGGATATTAAATGACATCATTTGGAGAAAAGCTAACCCTATGCCGAATTTTAGGGGAACTCGTTTTACGAACGCTCACGAAACTTTAGTTTGGGCTTCAGTAAATCAAGATTCAAAATATGATTTTAATTATCAAGCCATGAAATCTCTTAATGAAGGTATTCAAATGAGATCTGATTGGACAATTCCGATTTGCTCCGGCAAAGAGAGACTTAAGGATATAAATGGTAAAAAGATACATTCCACCCAAAAACCAGAAGCACTTCTCTATAGGGTTTTATTAGCATCTTCTCGACCTGGAGATTTAATCTTGGATCCTTTTTTTGGAACCGGAACTACTGGGGTAGTAGCAAAGAAATTAGGAAGATCATATATAGGAATAGAAAGAGAGAAGAAATACATTTCTGCGGCTGAGAAGAGATTGAAAAATGTTAAAACTTCTAATCCGAAACACCTTGCAATAACAGAATCTAAGAAAGATCAGATTAGAATACCTTTCGGTAATCTTGTAGAAAGTGGAGTCATAAAGCCAGGAAGTACTTTAAAGGGACCTAGGAGATTAAAAGCCAAAAAGTTTTCAGCCATAGTTAGGGCCGACGGAAGCTTATCTGTTAAAGGAGAAAATGGTTCAATTCACCAAATGGGAGCTAAAGTACAAGGAAAAGAAAGTTGTAATGGTTGGACTTTCTGGCACTTAGAGGAGAAAGGGAGACTTACATTAATTGATAATTTGAGAAGCGAATTTATTGTTCTTAATGGAAAAAATTAGTGATAATCTGAATAAAGAATACTAAAGACAAAAGTAACCCTAATAAATTATTGGATTTAAATATCTTTAAACAACTTGTGGGATTTTCCGTATCGAGAAAATAAATTTGCAAGTTAAGGTGTAAAAATATTAAAGGCAAAAAAATAAGAATTAATAGATTTTCTTTTACCATATAAGAGGCAGCGGCAATCAAGATGAAGGCTATTAAATAAACAAAAACTAAAAACCTTTTTGTATTCTTTCCTAGCCTTATTGCCGAAGACTTTAAACCTAAAAGTATATCATCCTTTTTGTCTTGATGTGCATAGATAGTGTCGTAACCTAATGTCCAGAAAATACACCCCAAATAAAGTAAAATAGTTGATATTGAAATATCATTATTTATGGATGACCAACCTAATAAAGCCCCCCAATTAAATGTAATTCCAAGAAAAATTTGAGGCCACCAAGTTATTCTTTTCATCAAAGGATATAAAAAAATGGGAAAAAGGGACAACGCACCGAGAAAAATAGTCAAGTTGTTAAATTGCAAAAGTATTAATAGGCCTAGTGCTAATTGGAGAACAAGAAAAAAAATTGCGCCGAAGTTGGTAATTTTCCTCGATGCAAGAGGTCTATCTTTTGTTCTTTCCACCTTAGAATCGAAGTCTTTATCCAGGAAATCGTTCCAAGTGCACCCAGCCCCCCTCATAACTACTGCCCCTAAAAAGAATAGTAAAATATAATAGAGAGGAAACCCCTTTGATGTTTCAATGCTGGCTAAGAGTAAGGACCAAACACAAGGCCAAAACAACAGTAAGTAACCTATAGGTTTATCATAACGCGCCAACTCCACCCAAGGTCTTACCCAAATAGGAAAATAATTCAGAAAATTTTGCATATTTTTTTTTCCTTATGTCTGTTTGACATGTTATTCATACTTACTCTGAACCAATCCAAGGTTAAAAAATTGAAAACAATAAGGATTTATATAAATGAGAAAATTCAAGAAGGAAATCTTTTAATAAACCAAGAAAGCAGTCATTACCTTAAAAATGTTATGCGCTTAAAATTAGGCGATGCTTTTAATGTATTTAATCAAAGAGACGGAGAGTGGTCAGCAATTCTAAAAAAATATAATAATCGTAAGCACCAAGTCTTAATTCAAGAATTTTTAGGAAATAAGAAACCTCCCGAAGATATTTGGATTTTATTTTCTCCGGTGAGAAAGTTAAGAGTAGATTTTATTTCACAAAAGATTACTGAGTTAGGGGCTAGTCTAATTTGGCCGATAATTACTAAAAGAACGCAATACAAAAATATTAATACAAAAAGAATAATTTCCAACACTATTGAAGCGGCAGAACAGTGTGGCATTACACATATTCCTATAGTGAAGGAGCCAACTAGCTTAGAATGGCTTATAGACAATTGGGAAAATTCTGGAGAAGGAAGAGGAATAATTTTTTGCGATGAAGAATCATCAGGCAATCCTTTGCAATTGCTTAGACAAGCAGGAGAAGATTTACCTAATATGAAATGGTCAATCTTAGTAGGACCCGAAGGTGGTTTTGACTCTGAGGAAAGAAAAATGGTCATGAAAATGGCAAATGTTGTTAATATATCCTTGGGTCCTCGTATTTTAAGGTCTGATACTGCTATAATTGCTGCCCTATCGGCTTTTCATTTGGTTCTTGGTGACTGGAGGAGATATTAATCAGATAATAATAGTATTTGTTAATTGTATGAAAGATAAAAAAGAGATTATAGAATCAAAAGATCAACTTANTCAATATTTGAGAGATGGTGAAAANAGTATTTCAGAATTTAGGATAGGNACTGAACACGAAAAATTTGTTTTTAACATTCNTGANAATAGCCCCGTTCCATATGANGGAGATAAAGGTATAAAATCCCTTCTTCTAAATTTAACTAGGTTTGGNTGGAAAGANGTTNNTGAAAACAATAATGTCNTAGCTCTNGAAAGAGATGAATCTTTGGGCGGTGGATCTATTACTCTGGAACCGGGGGGNCAATTTGAATTATCTGGAGCCCAGTTAAAAGATATTCATGAGACNTTCAGTGAGATCTACGAACATAAAAATCAGGTATCAGAGGTTGCGGCAGAACTTGGATTAGGTTTTTTAGGTATAGGTTTTACACCTGATTGGCAGCGAGAGAATATTCCAATAATGCCAAAACAAAGATACGACATTATGCGTTCTTATATGCCAAAAAAAGGCCAACATGGTTTAGATATGATGCTTCGTTCATCAACTATTCAAGTGAATTTGGATTATTCATCAGAAGAAGATATGGTTCGCAAGTTTCGTTTTTCTTTAGCAATTCAACCCATAGTTACAGCAATATTTTCGAATTCACCGGTGAGTGATGGGAAGCCCAATAATTATAAATCGTATAGGGGATTTGTTTGGACTGATACCGATCCGGACCGAACAGGTTTGCTCCCTTTCGTTTTTGATAAATTTATGAGTTATGAAAGTTATGTAGATTACGCTATCGATGTTCCAATGTATTTTGTTTATCGGGAAGGGAATTATGTTGATCTCTCAGGAAAATCTTTTAGGGATTTTTTGAACGGCAGATTAAATGAAATGAATAATGAACAACCTACTATGTCAGATTGGGAATCACATTTAACCACTATATTCCCTGAGGTAAGGTTAAAAAAGTGGTTAGAAATGAGAGGAGCTGATGCAGGGAATCTGCAATCAGTATGTGCTCTCTCGGCTTTTTGGACTGGATTGCTATATGAAGAATCTTCATTAAATAGCGCTTATAGATTAATAGGGGATATTGATATTCAGGAGTTAGATGAGTTACGTCTTTCATGTGCTCAAAATGGTTTAGAATCTAAAACAAAAAATATCAATGTGCTTGAACTAGGAAAAGATTTGTTAACAATCTCGCATGAAGGTTTAAGGAAAAGAAAAAAAATAAATGCTAATGGTGAAGATGAATCAATTTTTCTTTCTCCAATTTCTGAGATATTAGAAAACCAACGAAGTCCAGCAGATATAATTATCTCAAATTATTATGGGGATTGGGAAATGAAAATTGAAAATTTCTATAAAAATTGTATGTTTTGATTTTATCTATTGTCCTTATGTTTATATAGTTTATTTTCAATAACAAATTAAAGAGACCAAGTTATGAATTTTGATTTTTCTGAAGACCAAAAACTTTTAAAAGAACAAGTTTCTCGTTTTTTGCAGGATAAATGCTCTTTGGATATTGCTAGATCCATTTTGGAAAGCGATGAGCAATATTCTAAGGAAGTATGGAAAGGATTAGTCGAGCTCGGATTAACCGGTACTACTATACCGGAAGAATATGGTGGTTTAGGGCTCGGAGCCCTGGAATTATGTGTAATAGCAGAAGAATTAGGAAGGTTTGCAGCTCCAGTTCCATTTTCATCTTCGGTCTATTTAGCGACTGAAGCTATAAAATTATACGGTACATCGGAACAAAAGGAATTATGGCTTCCAAAACTGGCTAGTGGAGAAATTATTGCAACTTTTGCTCTATCAGAAAGCGCATCAGAACCAAGCGAAAAAAATATTAATACCACTATTATAGGTAATAAGCTTAATGGAAAAAAACTACCTGTTCCTGATGGTAGTTATGCGGATATATGTGTTGTAGTTGTGCGTGATAAGGGCTCCAATACAATTTCTCTTGCGCTTGTAGAAATGAATTCTAAAGGAATTACTAAAAATGAATTAAAAACCCTTGACCCATCAAGAAACCATGCAGAATTAATTTTTAAAGATTCTCCAGCTGAAATTATGGAAACAGGGAGTGAGAGTTGGTTATGTGTTGAAAAATGTCTTGATACTGCTGCGATTCTTATAGCATTTGAGCAAATAGGAGGAGCTGAAGCCTCATTGAATATGGCCAAGGAATATGCCTTGGACCGTTATGCGTTTGGAAGACAAATAGGCTCGTATCAAGCCATTAAACATAAGTTAGCAGATATGTATGTAAAGATAGAGTTAGCAAAATCTAATTGTTATTATGGTGCTATGATGCTTAACGATGATGGAGGCGATTTTAAGATTGCCGCCGCCGCTTCTAGGGTTGCGGCAACTGATGCATTTAATTTTGCTGCTCAGGAGAATATTCAAACACATGGTGGAATAGGCTTTACTTGGGAAGCTAATACCCAGTTTTTTTACAGAAGAAGTCAGGTTTTAGGTCTTGCATTGGGAGGATTAACTACTTGGAAAAATAAACTGGTTAATCAACTCGAAGAAAAAAATATTGCTTAATTTACAATAGGAGATGAATTTTGGATTTTAATGATACAAAAGATGAAGCCGAATTTAGATCAAAAGTTAAAGCTTGGTTGAAAGAGAATGCTCCGAAATCGGGAAAGAGTGGCGGTAGGTATGATCCCTTAGATGTACAAGATGAAGCAATAAAAGAGGCAAGAAATTGGCAGTCTAAAAAAGCGGAAGCTGGATATGCCGCTATAACTTGGCCAAAAGAGTTTGGTGGGTTAGAAGGAACTCCAATTCAATCGGTAATTTATTCCCAGGAAGAGTCAAATTACAATGTTCCAGGTGGTTTCTTTGAAATAGGTCTGGGCATGTGCATTCCTACTATGATGGCGTGGGCTACCCCTGAGCAAAACGAAAGATATGTTAAACCAGCTCTCAATGGCGAAGAAGTCTGGTGCCAGTTATTTTCTGAACCTTCTGCTGGTTCGGATGTTGCTGGAATACGAACAAAAGCCGAAAAAGAAGGTGATAACTGGATTATTAATGGACAAAAGGTGTGGACTTCAGGGGCTCACTTTTCCGATTTTGGCATCATTGTAGTCCGCACAGACCCCAACGTTCCTAAACACAAAGGATTATCGTTCTTCTTTCTAGATATGAAGTCTGAGGGTATAGATGTTAAACCCATTAGACAAATTTCTGGGGGTGAAAATTTCAATGAAGTTTTCTTTAACGATGTCAGGGTTCCTGATTCACAAAGACTTGGAGAGGTTGGTGAAGGATGGAAAGTCGCATTAACAACCTTAATGAATGAAAGATTGGCAATTGGTGTTCCAAAATCAGCTGATTATTCAGCTCTTACCAAGCTTGCTAAAGAAATAACACTTAACGATAAATCTGCCATAAGTAACGATCTTGTAAGGTCAAAGATTGCTGAATGGTATGTTCAAGCGGAAGGGTTAAAGTATACAAAAATGAGAACTCTAACCGCTTTGTCAAAAGGGGAAACCCCTGGACCAGAAAGTTCAATAGGAAAAATTGTATCTGCTCCAAAGATGCAGGATCTAGCGAGTTTTGCTATGGATTTACAAGGCGCATCAGGCATTATAAGCGATCCAGAAATTTCTTTACTTCACTCTATATTTCAAAATCAATGGTTAAGTGCTGCAGGATACAGGATTGCTGGCGGAACTGATGAAATTTTAAGAAATATTGTAGCTGAAAGAGTCTTGGGTCTTCCCCAAGATGTCAGAGTGGATAAAGCAGTTGCTTTTAATGAATTACCGACTGGTCGTTAATAATTAAACTCAATTTTATTAACAGTTTTTCCAGTGATATCTTTTAAAGAAAGAAAAACTTTATTGTTAGAATTGAATTCAATTAATCCATAATTTTCCATTAAATATAATGCACCAATTCTTTTAGGCCCAGGCTCTTCATTGGATTCTTCTAACCCTATCCAACCACCTACCGGTAGATTTAATGAGCTTGATGTTAGCTCGTAAATGTTAAGACCTGCTTTAGTTGTATCTTTATAAATACCTCCTGCATGCCTATCTCCAGAAATAATTATTATATTATTCGAAGAATTATTATCAATTAAGTCATAAAATCTTTCTTTTTCTAACGGCAAGAGCCCCCATTTTTCATATCCGTGTCCTTCAGCTATGATTTGAATACTTGATACTATTATTTTCACATCAACTTTCTCTTTTAGTTTTTCAGAAAACCATTTCCATTGCTTTTTCCCAAGAATGGTTTTTGAAGGATCAAAATCATTGATATATCTCTCTTTCAATGGAGCGTCTTTTTGATCTGTTGGAATAAAATCTGACTTAAAATATCTGGTATCAAGAAAAATTATCTGTAATGTACCGTTTTCCAGCTCTCTTTTAATTTCAAAATATAAACCGGGGTGTGATCTTTGTTCGTGTCCTTTAGGTATTTCCCAAAAATCAAAAAACAGTTTTTCAGCATCTTCCTTATAAGGAAAAGAGGCTCCACCGTCATTTATACCGTAATCATGATCATCCCATATTGCCGTAATTTCATTTGTTTCTCTTAGTTCGTTGAAGGGAATTCTATTTTTTTGAAGATCGTAAGTCTTTTTGAGTTTTTCTAATTTTCCTGTTTTTTTATCGTCACCGTAAACATTATCTCCCATAAAAATGAAAATATCGGATTTTTCATATAAAATAGCCTCCCATATAGGTTGAGAGCGATCTTGATGAAGACATGATCCTAACGCGATTTTCTCAATAGTTTTGGCATTTACTGAGAAAGAAAAAATGACTGTAACTAGGGCTATAATTAACTTCATAGTACTTTATACAAAAAAAGGCGCTAAAAAACAGCGCCTTTTTTTAATTATTTATGGAATTTAGAATTGATATCTGATTCCAACTTTTAGCTGCCAAACAGATTTGCCAATATTTTGAGTTGGTTGTCCATCTACATTAAATTCATTGTAGACATATCTTCCTTGGTCATCAACCTCAGCTTCAACAATACCTCTAGAATTTGATGTAGAACCAAGGTAATTTTCAAATCCACCCCAATCTGAATTAATTAAGTTTAATACATTTTCAATATCAACATAGAAAATAGCTTTTCCTTTAATATCACCAGTTGGTAATTCTTGGGCAATTCTTACATCAAAGGTTCCAACCCAAGGACTATCGAAACTATTTCTAGGTACGGCAGAACCTCTGTAAGCATCTAAACCAGAGTCTTCAAGAAATTGATTGAAAGCATCAAGATCAAATCCTGAACCATAAAGTACATTTGGATCATTTAAGGAAGGAACATAAAGTAATTCTATGTTCTCGCCATCAGTTCTATAACCACTTAAGTCCCCTCTAAATGTATAACTGAATGGATTTCCAGATTGTCTGAAACCGTTAAGACCAATACTTGTCTCAAGATCTCCAAATAAATTTCCTTTCCATGTTAAAGCATAATCAAATGAATGTTCAATTTGATAATGTGAAGGGCTGTTTACAGGATTTAGATGATCGAATATTGGCATTCTAACAGCGCTTGAGAAAATGATTGAGCTTGTCATAGCATGAGCCATTTCCCTATCTTGTTTTGCATAACCAAGATAAAGATCAATTCCATTATCAAAAGATTTTTCAAATGATATGCCAAAAAGATCACTTTCTGGTTCTACATTTTTTGCAGTTGTTAAATAACCAACATAACTACATCCACCATACAAAGGACGATTGTCTGCGACAGCATTACCTTTAGGATCACATCCACCAATTATAGCCATTACAGGATCTTCTTCTTCCATATGAATATAATTTGCTCTAATAGTAAATGGTCCAAAATCGCCGCCATCAAAATCAGCAACTACACCAAGAGAAACCTTAGTTATTGAAGGAATTCCAAAATCTTTATCCATCATAGCAGTATAACCGCCTGTATCCCCAATTTCGTTTCTAAGTGGAGCTAATGCGGCGTCGCCAGGATAACTCTCCGGAGAACCTATTGGTGGTGTTTGTCCTCTACTTTTCCTAATTCTGTTTGATGGCAATCTTAGGCCTGTATCAATATACGGACCACCGAACCAAACTGGAGGTAGGTTTCCGCTGAATTCACCCCAGCCAAATGTTACTAAAATATTATCCTGTGCTTGCCAATCAAGAGAAATACGAGGCATTAAAATATCTTCGCCATCAAGGTTAACATCATTCCTAGGTGCCGGAATATGTGTGTCACCAGTCCATTTATACCAGAAAGAATTATATTCCGGTGTTGTATCTTGACCGATTTCTTCATATCTAAAACCAATATTAGCTGTAAGGTCAGGTGTTATAGCCCAAGAGTCTTGAAGATATATAATTGTGTAATCTATATTAAAGGTACCAGCTGCATCTCTAGGATTATTTGTATCAGCATTTCTATAATCTAAATCGAGAAGATCTCCTGCTATAAATCCGTCAATAGAGCCATAGTCATACTCACCCAAGCTATTTCTTGAGAACATATTAAACATATCATTCTCTATTTTCTTGTAACCAAGTGTTATAGCGTGATTACCGACATTGTAATATCCTGCAATCTCATACTGCTTTCTTGAAGTTTGAATTTCGTTAGCATGTCTATATTGATCTGGTCCAAAAAATACAGTGCCACCTGAAGCAACACTAATTCCAACTTCACCAATTGTCATAGCTCCTACTGGAGTATTGGGGTTATTAACTTCAGTATCCGAATACATTACTTTTGTAGAAAAGTTATCTGACCAATCAGAGTTTAATTCAAGTTTAAATGTTTCAAATTCTTTATTAATTGTATACCAATCACTTGAAAGGGGTAGGCCCCAAGTTCTATTCCAATAAGCACTTTCAGTAAATCCATCCACATGAATATATTCGAATGTTAAGGTTTGGTTATCAGTTAAATTTGCATCGATACGTGCAAAAGTTTTTTCATCTTCTTCCGCAAGAGCTTTAGTGTATGAACCTGCGTCATAATTTAAGACACTTTTAGCTGCAGCAATTACTCTATCTGCCTCTTCCTTTGTTACTAGACCAGATCTAAAAGCTTGCATCTGAATTGGATTAGAAGCTTCATAAGATTCAAATCCAAGCGAGAAGAAAAGTTTATCTTTAATAATTGGTCCATTTAAAGCGATTGAAAATAATTTTGTGTCTGGATCAGCATTATCAGTTTTAACTCCAAAAGGCTCGTCACCACTTTCTTGAGAAGATTCATATGTAAACGAACCTGAAAGATCGTTTGTTCCTGCTTTTGTTGTTACAACAATATTACCGCTATGTGCTTCTCCAAGTTCAGCACTATAATTAGCTATTTTAACTGAAACTTGATCAATAACATCCATAGATATAGGCATACGATTTGTAGGATAAGAATTAGAGCTTAATCCATAAGAGTCATTTGCACTTACTCCATCAATAACAAAACCAATGAGTCGAGGCATACCGCCACCAAAAGATAATCTTCCTCCGTTATCAACGGTAACAAAAGGGTCTAATTTTGCTATGTCTTTTATATCTCTATCAATAGAAGCGAATGTAGCAATATCTGTAGAATCAAATGTTGAACCTGGGCCTACTCCAAACTTTCCAAGGTCGGCAGCTTTACCTGTTACAATAATTTCTTCAACATCAGCACCACTTAATTGAATATTAATAGAGTAATCTCCACCAAGACTTGTATAAATTCCTGATTTTATAGTGCTTAACCCACTTTTTGTTGCTCGTACCTCAAAAGGCCCTCCTAATCTTAATCCTCTGCTATAGAAAGCACCTGTATTTCCTGTAGTTGTAGATGATTTTGATCCTGAAGGTATATGAGTAATTTGAATAGAAGCTCCTGAAACAGGATCACCAGAAGTATCAAATACTGTTCCCCTGATTGCACCAGTTGTTTGTTCGGCATATGAGCTCGTCAGAAGAAAAAGCGAACTAACTAGTGTAAACACCGATAATTTAAGGAAAGATTTAAAAGAGAAAAAAGACATGGAAGGATACATATTAAGCCCCTATAAAATAAACGATATTAAAAAATATAAAATTAGTTAAACATAGATTTTTTAACATATATAGAGGAAAAATCGACTAATATTTTATGAAAGTTGTGTGGAACTTTCTAAAAATAATATGTGAATTTAAAAGGGGTTTTTATTAATAGTCTTTGAGTGGCATTTTATGTAGACTGATTTCAGTCATAGTAAGGATAAACAAAGGAAAAGAAATGGCACTCGAACCAGGACCTATGCAGGTGTTCCACAACTTTTTCTCCACCAAAGGAGAGGTTTTGGATGATATCAAAAAACTTGATCTTTGGCCAACTGTCTATGTGTCAGAAAGGATGGCCGAACTACCACCACATTGGCACGATGTTGATAACTGTGGATACGTGATGCAAGGTAGTAGTTATGTGCTGAATGAAAAAGGTGATCGAGTNCCCTTGAAAGCTGGTGATAAGCTNCATATACCTGCAGGCGCTATTCACGCGGAAGGNAAAGTTGAAGANCGTATGGTNTATATTGTTGGAATCTCCGAGCCAGCTAATCTGTTAGATANGCTGACNTTNTTGGATCCGGAAGAAAGTCCGCTGTACAAATAACCACTTCGATTATATGTAAATTGTGTAGAGNAAAAAATTATTGAANTATNATAATCAAATTATTNATTATNTTTGANTTTAAGATNCAGAGATAGTGATCATGTCTTATAAATTTTGTGTTGCACCTATGATAGATTATACCGACAAACATTGTCGGTATTTTTTGAGNAAAATAACAAAAANGAGCCGTCTTTATTCTGAGATGATGGTAGCGGACGCTATAATTAATGGTAATAGGGATTTTTTTCTGAGCCATGACTTAAGCGAACATCCTCTGGCGTTACAAATTGCTGGGTCAGATCCCAAAAAATTGGCAGAGGCTGCATCTATCGGAGAATCATATGGCTTTGACGAGATTAATTTTAATCTTGGTTGTCCATCGAGAAGAGTGCAAGAAGGAAATTTTGGCGCTTGTCTCATGAATAATATAAAATTGGTTCAAGACTGTATAGCATCCATGAAAAATAAGATTAATATTCCTGTTACAATAAAATGTAGAATAGGTGTTGATGAGAATAACCCTCATGAAGTATTACCGAAATTCATTGAAAGTCTAACTGAAACAGGAATAACAACTTTTATTATTCATGCTAGAAAGGCAATATTAAATGGCCTTGACCCAAGGCAAAACAGGGAAATTCCTCCATTGGATTATGATCTCGTACGATTGATAAAAAGAAAATGGCCAAATTTAAATATTATTCTTAACGGAGGTATTAAATCTCCTGGTCAAGGTTTTAAAGAGATGAATTTGATTAGAGGTAGTGAATTAGACGGAGTGATGTTAGGTAGAGCTGTTTATATTAATCCTTATATTTTGTCAGATGTAGATAGAATATTCTTTGAAGAGAATTACGCTCAAATTTCAAGATTTGATCTTGCTTTATCTATGGTCCCTTATCTTGAAGAAAATGTAAAAAAGGGCGTTCCGCTTTACATAATAACGCGACACATGTTGGGTCTCTTTCACGGACAGAGAGGAGCAAAATCTTGGAGAAATTATTTAAGTCAAGAATCCATTAAAAGAAAAGATGATCCGCATGTTCTCGAAGATGCTGTTAGAATAATGAAAAATATTCATAGAGAGGCTGCATAATGTATTACAGTGGTATAGGGCTCCTACCATTTGTAATAGCATTGATGCTTTCAGGATTTTTTTCAGGCTATATTGCAGGCCTACTTGGCGTTGGAGGGGGAATTATTGTAGTTCCTGTTCTTTATCATATTTTGTCATCCTTGGGTTTCCCTAGCGAAATTATTATGCATGTGTCTGTTGCAACTTCATTAGGCGTTATTATTCCTACTGGTTGGAGATCTTTTTCAGCTCATAAGAAAAATAATTCTGTTGATGAAAAAATATTAAAAATGTGGTTAGTCCCAACGCTAATTGGATCAAGTATTGGTGCTATAATAGCTGGTTTAGTATCGGGATACCTTTTGACTCTATTTTTTGCAACCATAGCCTTATTTGTTTGTATAAATCTTTTTTTTGGTAATGAGAATTTACGTTTGGGAGAAAATCTTCCTAAGGGAATCATGGGTTTTAATTTACCCTTATTTGTTGGAGCCTTTTCTTCAATGCTGGGAATTGGTGGAGGAACTTTTAATGTAAGTTTAATGTCTTTATATGGTACTCCGATTCATAGGGCTGTTGGAACTTCAGCAGGACTTGGTTTCTTTCTAGCAATACCTGGAACATTTTTTTTTATAATTTCAGGTCTCTTTGTCGATAATCTCCCACCTCTGTCTTTAGGGTATGTGAATATTTTAGGTTTAATCTTAATCGCGCCTCTTTCAACGCTTTCTGCTCCATTGGGGGCAAGATATGCTCATTCTTTACCTAAAAAAACCCTTACAAGAATATTTGCTCTTTTTTTATTAATAACGTCATTACGTATGTTTCTAGAAGTTCTATAGGGTTTTTCTCATTTTAACATGGGGGATGCCAGTCTCGGATACAATAGGTCCCAATTCTTCATAACCTAAAGACAAGTAAAAATTTTTAGAATTTTCTCTAGAGTTGAGTACCACTTCTTTTCTTTTCTGTTTTGAAGAATAATCTTCCAATTTATGCACAATTTTAGTGCCTATACCTGCTCTTTGTTTACTCTCTTTTACTGCCATATAACGTATTTGTGCTTGTTCTTCGTTGTTGAAATGAACTCTTCCTATCCCTATTATATTATTCTTTTTATCAGCTACCATTAGATGGAAGCTTTGCAGTTCTACTCCATCTCTACTCTCACTCTTTGACATTCCCAAAGGTCTCCGAAGCATCCCCCAGCGGAAATGGTAATATCGTTTCCATTCTTCTTCTGTTTTAGGTGATCTAATAATTAATTCAGCGATGTTCAATAAAATTCCTCAGAGATCTCCTTTAGATCTAACCTCACTTTGATTTATTGTAAATTTCTCACCATACCTGGCTTCAAGTTTTTTCTGGTTTTCAGAAATTACTTCGACTGGATCGAGATTCAAAGCCATACAGGCTGTCACCCAATACCACATAATGTCGCCTAATTCTCTCTTCATATGAAAAATATTTTCCTCATCCGCCGGCTTTCCTTGTAAATACATTTTCTTAACTATCTCTACAAATTCACCAGTTTCACTACCAAGTCCTAAAGCTCCTGTTAGCAGTCTAGGGACGTCAACGTCTGAGTTTTCGTGGATCTCGGACATGGCTTTTTTTAAATCTTCAATGTTTAAACTTGGGGCGCTTGTGACCTTTGTCACAAAATCGCAATAGGTCTCAAAAAAATCTTTTATGTCTGACATGATTACTTCCATATTTAGGAATCAATAATAACTTATACTTTATAAAAAATCATTTGATAAATTTACTTGATGTTTAAAAATAGATATAAATACAATTCAATAATATAACCTAATTTTTGGAGGAATTATGGTAAGATTTGATGGAAAATTAGCAATTGTTTCTGGAGGGGCTTCAGGAATGGGCGCCGCAACAGCTAAGCGTATAGTTGAAGAAGGCGGTTCCGTAGTTACATTGGATATTAACGAAAAAGGAGGGCAGGAAGTTGCCCATCAAATAGGAAATTCTTGTGAATTTTTTAAAGCCGATGTAACTAAAGCAGAAGATTGGAATGCTTTGGAAAAACATTTGGGCGATAGATTTAAAAAAATTACTTCAGTAATAAACGCGGCTGGAATAAGTGAACCCTCATCTATAGAAGACGAGACAGTTGAACACTGGAACAGGACACACGCGATAAATGGTACATCAGTATTTTTGGGATGCCAGTTTGGTGTTAAAGCTATGAAAGAGAGTAAAGGAACAATAGTTAATTTTTCTTCTTCTCTTGCTACAAGACCAAAACCTTTCGTTGTTTCTTATAATTATAGCAAGGCAGGAGTATTAATACTTACACGAACTGTAGCATTACATTGTTCGGAAATGGGTTACAACATTAGATGCAATGCAGTGCAGCCTGGGGCTATTGATACCCCAATGATGAGACGTTATGTTGATGTAGCTAAAGACCCTAATCAACAGTTAGCAGAGTTTGCCGCTTCTCATCCTATGAATAGAATAGGACAACCTGATGAAGTCGTATCAGCTGTTTTGTTTTTAGCTTCTGATGATTCTGCATTTACTACTGGTGATTCAATATCTGTTGACGGCGGAGTCATAGCTATATAAATATAAAAAAATCTTTAATTTTTAGACCTTAGGTGAATATGAAAGAGCATTTTGACGTTTTAGTTGTTGGGGCAGGAATATCCGGTATTGGAGCAGGTTATCATCTTCAAACCAAATGTCCGGGAACATCATACGCCATTCTTGAAGGAAGAGATGCTATCGGTGGAACTTGGGATTTATTTAAATTTCCAGGAATCAGATCAGATTCGGATATGTATACTTTAGGATTCCGTTTTAAGCCTTGGAAAGAACAAGAGGCTATTGCAGATGGACCTTCAATTTTAAAATATTTAAAAGAAACCACTGAAGAATTCGGAATAGATAAAAAAATCCGCTTTAACAAATATGTGAAGGCAGCTTCATGGGTAAGTCAAGAATCGAAATGGATTCTCGAAGTAGAAGATGCTAAAAATAGTGATATTCAAAAAATTTCATGCAATTTCCTTTTTATGTGCTCTGGTTATTACAGTTATAAATCTGGATATACCCCAGAATTTAAAGGTGTAGAAGATTTCCATGGTGATGTTATACATCCACAAAAATGGGAAAAGGACTACAACTATACCAACAAAAAAATAATTGTTGTAGGAAGTGGAGCTACAGCTGTAACTATAGTACCAGAAATGGCAAAGAATGCTGAACACGTGACAATGCTTCAAAGATCTCCGACTTATGTTGTATCAGCACCGGAAAAAGACCGCCTCGCTAATTTATTGAGGAGGTTTATACCCTTAAAATTATCCTACTTTATAATACGTTGGCGTAACATTCTAAGGCAACAATATTATTTCAGGTTGTGTAAAAAACATCCTGAGGGTGTAAAGAATGCTATATTAAAGGAAGTACGAAAACACCTCGGCCCTGACTATGATGTTGATACGCATTTTACTCCAACATATAATCCTTGGGACCAAAGAATGTGCTTGGTTCCTGATGGCGATCTTTTCGAACAAATAAATAAAGGCAAAGCATCTGTTGTTACAGGACAAATTGAGAAATTTACTCAAAAAGGAATTTTACTGAAGTCTGGCGAAGAACTTGAATCCGATATCATTGTAACTGCAACAGGTCTAAATCTCGAGCTGTTGAGTGATACTAATTTTACTGTTGATAACAAGCCAATAAATCTTTCACAAACCATTACTTATAAAGGAATGATGTATAGTGGTATCCCAAATCTCGCCGGTACTTTCGGTTATACTAACGCCTCGTGGACTTTGGGGGCTGATTTAACTTCAGAATATGTGTGTCGCCTTATTAATCATATGAAAAAAAATGGTTACGACAAATGCATACCTGATACGAATAGTAGTGTCGAAACTGATGATGAATGGTTAAATTTAACCTCGGGTTACATAAAACGCGCAGAACATATTTTTCCCAAACAAGGGAAAAAAGCACCATGGAGAAACAATCAAAATTTTTTAAAGGACATTTTTCAAATCAGATACGGTAAAGTGGATGATGGTGAGATAAATTTCTCCCAAAACAGATCTTAAAATGAGAAAATTTAAAGGAATAAAATAAATGCAATCACGAATATGCGAAATGCTGGATATTGAGTTTCCGTTACTAGCTTTTACTCATTGTCGGGATGTTGTAGTTGCTGTTTCTAAAGCTGGAGGAATGGGTGTTTTCGGAGCTGTTAATTTTCCTCCTGACAGATTAGAAGAGGAATTAAAATGGATTGACGATCATATAGATGGAAAACCTTACGGGATAGATTTGATTGTTCCTAATAATTATCAAGGAAAAGGACAAGAGATTGATCCGGATGAAATTATTAATATTATTCCTGCGGAACATAAAGATTTTGCCGATTCTGTTTTAAATAAATATGGCATTAAAACGGAAGATGATGATTTTGGAAAAGCAGCCATGCAGTCGAGCATGCAATTTGGAAACAATCTTTCGGATAAGGCAGCAGCAACTTCTTTGGAAGTAGCAATAGAGCACCCAATAAAATTAATAGCCAATGCTCTTGGTGTCCCACCAAAGATAATGCTTGATTTAGGTAAAAAAAACAATATTGCCGTTGCGGCATTAGTTGGCGCTAAAGAGCACGCTATAAAGCAAGTAGAAGCCGGTGTAGATATATTGGTGGTAGCTGGAGGAGAAGCGGGCGGACATTGTGGAGAGGTTTCAACTATGGTTCTTGTTCCTGAAGTATATGAAGCTATTAAGGAAATTAAAGATGTTCCAATTTTAGCTGCAGGGGGTATTACTACTGGCGGGCAGATGGCCGCTGCTATGTCAATGGGCGCCTCCGGCGCATGGTGTGGATCAGTATGGTTAACAACAGCTGAGGCCGAGACGAACCCAGTGGTGAAAGAGAAAATGTTAACTGCTAGTTCAAGAGATACTGTAAGATCAAGAAGTAGAACTGGTAAGTATTCTCGACAACTCCGATCTCCTTGGACAGATGCTTGGGATAATGAGGGACCAGAACCTCTTCCAATGCCTCTCCAGTTCTTGGTTAGTTCACCAGCACTTGCAAAGGTTGATAAGTTATCCCAAAGCGGTCATGAGGGAGCAAAACAACTTGCTACATATTTTGTTGGTCAAGGCGTCGGTCTGATGAACCAATCAATGTCGGCAGGTGCTGTTGTTCAAAAATTTAAAGAGGATTTTATAAAGGCTTATGAAAGACTTTCAGGTTATCTTGAATAATTTTTTAATTTTCTGAATTATTTGTTAGAATGAATAAATTTATGACGTTCTTTATTGTATTTGCATCGATTATTTTTCTTTCATTTTCCTATTTATTCATAACAAAACCCAAAAATATGCCTTTTATCGGGCATTTTTTTGATAAGGTATTCTATGGATCTTTGTATTATTTAACTAAGCCCGATTACAGTTACATTTACAAAAAGCATGAAGGACTTAAGCTAAAAGTGCACGTTTTTGTTCCTGAAAAACCTAAGACCGACACATCATTACTCCTTTTTCATGGTGGAGGTTGGGCATTTGGTTCATCTTATTCCTTATTTAAAATTTGCAAGGATTTATCCGATAGTGGGATAACATGTTTTAGTGCAGATTATAGGCTATCTTTAAAACACAATTCAAAAGTAAAAGATTCCATGTTAGATGCTAGAGCTGCTTTTAGATGGCTATCTGAAAATTCTGATAAACTAAATATCAATAAAGAAAAAATTATAGTCGGAGGAGGTTCATCAGGAGGACATTTGGCTGCTTCGTTAGCAATGATACCTGATGACAGTGGCTCCACAATAGACAATATTCATGCACTAGTGTTTTTTAATCCTGCGATAAATACTACTTTCTTTGATAATGGATATGAGCTTCCCGAAAATATGGGAGAAAGAAGAAAAAGTTTCTGGCTCTACCTAAAAAAACTTTTTGATGGTAAATCTGTTGAGTTATCACCATCAAATTGGATCAAAGAAAATCTTCCACCATCAATTATTTTCCATGGAAAAAATGATAGGACTATTCCTTTACCCATTATAGAAGAGTTTACAAAGCATATGGAAGAAAAAGGAAATGAGATCAAATTGTTAACATGGGAAGGTAAAGGTCACCAATTTTATCGATGGGACAAGGAGTCCTATAGCGAAGTTATGAATGAATTGCTTTTATTTCTCAAAGAATAAACTATTAATTTTTGGAGGAAAATTTGTCCAAGAAAAGAACAATTACAGGTATCTTCTTAAGTATTTTTCTCGCCCTATCAATAGCTCTAATAGGAGGAGAAGGTTACAATCTCGTTTTACCGGCATTGTATATTTTTCTCGTACATTGGGTATTTTTTTTTCACGCATATTTTTTCCAAACCGAGCATTATTTTGATGCTATAGGGAGTCTTATTTTCATAAGTCTTTCGTTAATAGCTTTGTATTTTTTTAGGAATATTTATTCTGTAATTATTGGAATTATGGTTATAACTTGGGCTCTTCGATTAGGATCATTTCTCTTTACAAGAGTCAAAGAAGCAGGCAAAGACAGTAGATTCACGGAAATGAAAAAGGATTTTTTATGGTTCCTTTTGACGTGGTCAATATCGGGTTTATGGGTTTTCTTAACTTACGCTGCTGGTCTAAATGCAATGATAAGTTCAGAGAACTTCGGTTTTTCCGATTTAGACCTCATTGAATATCTAGGTATAATTGTTGGGTCTATTTTTTGGTTATTAGGTTTTTTGTTAGAGGTAATTTCCGATTACCAAAAGAGAACATTTAGGAAGAATCCTAAAAACTTAGACAAATTTATCGTTCATGGATTATGGGCATGGTCAAGACATCCAAATTATTTTGGAGAAATATTGTTATGGTTTGGTATTGCTATAATAGCCTTACCTACACTAGAAGGATGGAGGTATATAACTCTAATTTCACCATTGTTTGTTTATCTCTTATTAACAAGAGTCAGCGGAATTCCCATTCTTGAAAGAGCAGCCAATAAAAAGTGGGGTGATGACCCAAAGTACCTAAGTTATAAAAAAAATACCCCTTTACTAGTTTTAAGAAAACCAAAAAATTCCTAGATACTAATTGGTAATAAGATCGTTTTTTAAATGTTTTCCAGCCAAATAATAATGATAAGCTGACCATATTTTAAAAGTGGATAGTATTAATAGGCTGTATCTTAATG
>PCCF01000009.1 GCA_002731945.1 Rhodobiaceae bacterium
TACAGACCAAAACCAAAACATAAAAGACCCTGAAACATTAAAGTATTTTCTTTTAATTCTTTACTAAGAAACTGATAGTTTTGCGTAATTAAAAAACCGTATAGAGCCATTACCCAACACCATAATAACATCGAACCTTCATGGTTTCCCCATGTACCAGTAATTTTATACAAGAGAGGTTTTGCGGTATGGCTGTTATTCCAGACTGTCAAAAATGAAAAGTCGGACACAACAAATGCCCATATTAGTATTGAAAAGGAAATACTTATAAATAAAAAATGAAAACGAGTCATAATAGCACTTATATTTTCATAATTTTTTAATTTTAAAGCTTTCTTGAGAATAGGTATGGAAAATTGCAAAAATGAAGATGAAACTGCTAATGCTAAAAAAAAATTTCCAATATGAGAAATCATTCAAAACCTTCTTTTTTCAAGATTTTTTCTACTTCCGGAGGCATATAATTTTCATCATGTTTAGCTAATATAGAAGATGCTGTAAAAGTATAATCTCTTCCAATAGAGCCTTCGGCAATAACACCTTGACCTTCCTTAAATAAATCTGGAGGAATGCCTTTAAAAATTACTTTTATTTCCTTATTAAAATCAGTA
The DNA here is from genome assembly GCA_002731945.1 of Rhodobiaceae bacterium. Lineage (GTDB taxonomy): Bacteria > Pseudomonadota > Alphaproteobacteria > MED-G09 > MED-G09. The sequence continues at coordinate 612 of PCCF01000009.1, forward strand.
ACAACAAAAGATATAAATCCATTATTTAATTTAACGATAGAAGATTCTTTAACCATACCTCCCAAACGAATAAAAGATTTCTCTTCCAAGGAATCAGACAAAATTTTCTGATTTATTTCGCTAGGAGAATAAAAAAAGACAATGTTATCTCTTAAAGCCCATAGGATTGCATATATTGAAACAGATGCCACAAGCATTAACGATATAATACCTATTGCTCTTTTTTTTCTTTTAATCATTTTTTGAATCAATCTTATTTATTTTCTTTTTCGAATCTCTAAGAAATTTTAAAGATTGAAGGAATAAATAAATCAAAGCAAAACCACAAAAAATGTAAGCTATTAACACATATATAATATTTTCGTCGGACATATGGATTTACCTCTAATCATAATATTATTTTACATTCAATGCATGTGTGACATATCGCCTATCATTCAATTCTGCCTGTAATCTAATTGTCAAAAGAAACATAAATATAAAAAGAAAAGCAAGAAACATTAATAATAATGGAATCATCATATCAACATGTATCGTTGGATTATCCAATTTAGATATACTCGCTGATTGATGAAGGGTATTCCAAAAATCTACAGAAAACTTGATAATTGGAATGTTTATAAAACCTACAAGCGCAAGGATAGAGGATATTTTTTCCCCTTTAACTGGATCCTTAAAAGATTTAGAGAAAATTATAAAACCTATAAAGAAAAAAAATAAGATGAATACAGACGTTAACCTTGCATCCCATACCCACCAAGTACCCCACATTGGTTTTCCCCACGAAGAGCCCGAAACCAAACAAATTAATGTAAATACAGCCCCAATTGGAGCGGAAGCTTTGGCTATAATATAAGCTACTATATGACCGTAAATTAAACCTATAAAACTGGATAATGCGACTACTGAATAGATCGTCATTCCCAACCAAGCTGAAGGGACATGAATATACATAATTCTTACTGTCTCTCCTTGTATATAATCCACGGGAGAGTTAAAAATTGCAAACCATAATCCCACTGACAATAAAACTATAGAAAATACACCTAACCATGGAGAAAAAGTTCGGATATATTTTTCAAATACACCTGGATTGGCAAGATTTTTTGGCACTAACGTTTCCTTTTATTAATGAATGAAATAACATTTTTTATTAATCATTGCTACATTATGAAATTATTTTCTTATCTATTGTAGATAAATATTTTATAGATGAGTATGGCGAACAAAAATGGATAAAAATTTAAATAAATATCTCCATTCTTCTGAAGGTAATTTAGAGGAATGGGAAAAAATAGCTCTTAAATCAATTAAAAATAGTAGCCTTGAAGAACTATCTAGTGAATATGACAATGGCTTATATAGAAAACCCCTTTATACAAAAGAGGATATAAAACAAGATACCAGTTATTCCTCGGCAAGAGGTCTTCGTGAAGAAAATAATACTAATTTACCATGGCATATATGCTCTATTATTGATGATACAAGTAATGTTAATCTTTTAAACACCAGGGTTCTTGGTGAGCTAGAACGTGGCGCTTCTTCATTTGAGTTATCTTCTTTTTCTAAAGATCCAAAAAAGGTTCTTAACAAAGTTGATCTATCTATCGCTCCAATTTATTTAAGAAACCTCAAATGCAATGAAAATGAAATTAAGGATTTTGTTAATTTCCTATTGGAGTGGAAAAAAATAAATAAAAAGGATCCTTATGCAGGAATTGATTTAGACCCAATAGCAACAGATATTTGGAATAATTATTTTTCAGATAGTGATAATAATTCAAAGGATCGTTTAAAGGACCTGATTTCCCTTAAAGAAGATTTTCAAAAAGATTTGATTAATGTAAATTTTTTTCATTTTGATGGGTCTCTTTGGAATGACATTGGTGCAAGTCTCATAGATGAAATTTCTTTTCTTGCCTCAAGTTTAATAGAACTATTAAGAATTCATAAAAATAACAATAAACTAAAAGTTTCATTCTGTTATTCTTTAAGCACAGATTTCTTTAGCAATATAGCAAAAGTTAGAGCATCAAGATTGGTTTTGAAAAACCTTATGAACCATTTTGAAGTTGATTTGGATATAACACATATAGGAAGAACTTCTTCGAGTTTGTTCTATAAAGAAAGTCCATGGATAAATCAATTAAGAATTACAAATGCTGCGCTTTCAGGTGCGATTGCAGGGGTTGATAGATTGCTCTGTCACCCATTAACAAGTAAATTAGGACAAGCCCCAGAATTCGTAAGAAGACTCACTAGAAATACACACATAATTTTGCAAGAAGAATCTCATATAGGAAAAATACAAGACCCATCAGGAGGATCATTTTACCTAGAAAAATTAACCGAAGACATTGCTAGAGAGGTGTGGAAAAGGATTAAAGAAATCGAAGAAAATAAAGGCATCACAAATCTTATCCAAAAAAAGAACTTTTTAAATTATCTAGAAAAAAATAGAAATAATGAGATAGATAAAATTAGTAGCGGGGAAATTAAAAGAATTGGTGTCAATGCTTACCAAGATCCTGACCCAAGAGAGATAAAGGTGAAACCTTATGAATAAATTTCTCAAATTAAAAGATGCTGAATTTGTTATTGGTGCAGACGAAAAAAATAAAATCTTTGATCCCGTTGAAGGAATTCACATAACAGCGGAGGGTATAGCTCTTAAATCTTTCTATACGGACAAAGACACTAAGGATATTTCATTCCAATATAGCTTACCGGGTTTGGATCCTTATGTGAGGGGTCCCTATCCAACAATGTACACAAACAGGCCCTGGACTATAAGACAATATTCTGGTTTTTCTACAGCCGAAGAATCAAATGCTTTTTATAGACGTAATCTTGAGGCTGGACAAACGGGGCTATCTATAGCTTTTGATCTTGCTACCCATAGAGGGTATGATTCGGATAACCCCTTAGTATCCGACGATGTTGGAATGGCTGGCGTTCCAGTGGATTCAATTCTTGATATGAGAACACTTTTCCATGATATTCCCTTGGATAAAACTTCTGTTTCAATGACAATGAATGGTGCTGTAATACCTATAATGGCACTTTATATTGTTGCTGCAGAAGAACAGGGAATTTTACCCGAACAACTAACCGGAACAATACAAAATGATGTTTTGAAAGAGTTTATGGTAAGGAACACCTATATCTATCCGCCAAAACCTTCTATGAAAATAATTTCAGACATTTTTGAATATTGTTCTAAAAATATGCCGAAGTTTAATTCAATTTCTGTTTCTGGCTACCACATGCAAGAAGCGGGGGCATCGGCCGACCTAGAGCTAGCGTATACCTTGGCGGATGGTATTGAATACGTCAAAGCGGGATTAAATGCTGGGATAGATATAGATTCATTTGCACCAAGAATTTCATTTTTTTGGAATATTGGTATGGATTATTTTATGGAAATTGCTAAGCTGCGAGCCGCTCGATTATTGTGGGCAAATTTGATGAAGGAATTTAAACCAAAAGATCCTAGATCGACAGCACTCAGGACTCACTGCCAAACCTCTGGATGGTCTTTAACATCTCAAGACCCTCTTAATAATATAACTAGGACTTGTATTGAAGCACTTGCAGCGACTCACGGTCATACCCAATCTTTACATACAAATAGCTTCGATGAAGCTATAGCTCTACCTACCGATTTTTCAGCAAGGATATCAAGAAATACCCAACTCTTTATACAAAATGAAACCGCAACCACATCGGTTATAGATCCTTGGGGGGGATCATATTTTGTCGAAAAACTTACTTCAGATCTTGCCACAAAGGCTTTGCAACATATTAAGGAAATAGAAGAATATGGAGGAATGACCGAAGCTCTTGAGAAAGGTATTCCCAAAATGAGAATTGAGGAATCTTCGACATTTACTCAAGCAAAAATAGATTCCGGTAAACAAACCGTTGTTGGTGTAAATAAACTTACTCTTTCTGCAAATGAAGAAGAAAATATAGATTATCTAAAGGTTAATAATTCTAAGGTTTTGTCTCATCAAATTTCTCAGTTGCAGGAATTAAAAAAACAACGCAACAATTCTGATGTCAAAAAAAGCTTAAGTAGGCTAAACGAAAGAGCGAATGAGAGTAATGTCTTGGAAATGGCAATTGATGCTGTTCGCGCTGGGGCAACTGTTGGTGAAATTTCTTTAGCAATGGAAAAGGTTTGGACTAGGCATAAAGCTAAGATATCAGTAGTAAAAAATATATATGGGGAAAATTTTGATTCCGAAACTATTAATCATGCAAGACAGAGAGTTAAAGATTTTGAAATAAGAGAGCATAGAAAACCAAAGGTCTATATAGCTAAATTAGGTCAGGATGGACATGATAGAGGACAAAAAGTTGTTGCAAGCGCTCTTATTGATATAGGTTTTGAGATAGATGTGGGTCCATTATTCGAAACACCTAAAGAGGTTGCGGATAAAGCTATTAAGGGTTGTTCCGATATTGTCGCAGCCTCATCATTAGCAGCCGGTCATCTTACTTTAATTCCAAAGTTAAGAGATGAATTAGATGCTGTTGAGGGCGACAAAGTTCACATAATTGTGGGAGGTGTTATTCCAAAAGAAGACCATTCCATTCTTCTAGATTCAGGAGCGTCCGCCGTATTTGCGACAGGAACAAATATAGTTACCTCGGCTGTTGAAATGCTTGATATCCTTGAATTTTCCACTAACCAGTAACTCTTATTAATCCTTCCTGAGCTACTGAGGCTATTAATTCTCCATCAGTATTAAATATGTTTCCTCTGTTAAAACCTCTTGCCCCTGACGCCGAGGGGCTATCTTGTTGGTAAAGCAGCCATTCATTAGCCTTAAAAGGTCTGTGAAACCACATAGCATGGTCTAAGCTTGCCGAACGGAGTTTTGGATTCATAAAATTTATGCCATGCGGATTAGTACAAGTATCAAGCAAGGTCATATCTGACATATAAGCAAGAACGCATTGGTGCAATGCTACATCATTCGGAATTTCGGATCTAGCTCGAAACCAAATAAATTGCTTTGGCTCCCTTGGTTCCGGATTTAAAAAATCTACTGGATCTATAGGACGAACTTCTACGGGCCAACTTTTTACCAAAAAAGACTCTTTAAATTCATCAGGAAGTTTCTCAGAAATTTTTTTTCTTAACTGATCTTCTGTTAACAATTCATCGGGGCCAGGGACGTTTGGAAAATCTTCCTGATGATTCAATCCTTCTTCCTCAATTTGAAAGGATGCCGCTAAATGAAAAATCTGCTTACCGTGTTGTATAGCCACTACCCTTCTTGAGGTAAAAGACTTACCGTCTCTCGATCTATCAACTTCATAAAGTATAGGAACTTTTGGATCTCCAGGTCTTAAGAAATATCCATGAAGAGAATGACATATACGATCTTTTACGGTTCTGTTTGCTGCAACTAAAGCTTGTCCAATAACTTGCCCACCATAAACCCTCTGCCATCGATCTGTAGGGCTATGACCTCTAAATAAATTTACTTCTATCCTTTCCAAATCAAGTAATCCTAATAACTCATCTAAAGGTTTATTCATTAGATCTCCTATCTGGCTTTTTGATTAAATAAAACTGCTCGAGTTTTTCTGGCCTCTTTTGAGTTATCTGCTGGTCCAGCATTTCTAAGATTTCTCATAACCTTACCAATATCTAAGCCTCTCTTTACTGCTGGTCTAGATCCCACTTTCTCAAACCATTTAAATAGATAAGGAAATTCTTTTAACTTTTGACCTTGCATCTTAGCTGAAATCTTGGATGGTAAAATCCACCCCCAGCAAGCCATGTCTGCAATAGAATACCTACCGGCTAAATATTTGTTCTTTCTTAACTGCTTGTTCATCACGCCGTAAAGTCTATTAACCTCATTTGTATATCTTTTTACCGAATATTTTAAATTTTCCTTGGTAAATTGTGGAGCGTACATTCTAAAATGATGGGCCTGCCCTGCCATTGGGCCTAAACCGCCCATTTGCCAAAAAAGCCATTGATCTACATTAGATCTTTCGCGTTCATTCTTAGGATAAAACTTTCCCGATTTCCTTCCTAGATACTGAAGAATGGCACCAGACTCGAAAATCGATAGTGACTTACCACCTGGTCCAGATGGGTCGATAATAGCTGGTATTCTATTATTTGGTGAAATTTTTAAAAAAGAAGGNTTAAACTGATCTCCTTTCCCTATATTNACCGGTTTAATTATGTAGGGAATTTTACATTCCTCAAGCATAATTGAAATTTTCCAACCATTNGGTGTNTCAGCAAANTATANCTCTATCGGCTTTTGTTTCATTTTTTTCTCCTANGAATNTAATTGTTTAATTTTTTNCTAAGCAATTTATTAACTATAGACGGGTTNGCCTTTCCNTTAGTTTCCTTCATAACTTGCCCTACAAACCATCCCATCAATNTTGGTTTTTCATTTAAAGNCTCAACCTGTTTCGGGTTTTGTTCTATAATGTTGTCAATAATTTCTTCTAATTCGCCTTCATCAGAAACTTGCTTCATTCCTTTTTTTTCAACAATTGTTTCAGGGTCATCGCCTGTTTCAATCATTATTTCAAAAATATCCTTAGCAATACGATTAGAAATAGTATTATTTTCAATTAAATCAATGAGCGTTCCAAAGTTTGTATTGCTAATAGGACTTTTTTCAATTGTAAATCCAAATTTATTCATAGCTGCAAAAAATTCGCCAGTTAACCAATTTGACACAAGTTTGGCATTTCTTCCTACGGTTAATTCTTCAAAATAATCCGCTGTCTCTTTATCCCCCACTAAAACACTTGAGTCATAAGATGAAAGAGAATAATCACTCTCAAATCTTTTTTTTCTTTCATCTGGTAATTCAGGTAGAGAATTCTTTATTTTTTCAACTACATTCTCGGAAAATATTAAAGGCAATAAATCTGGGTCAGGAAAATATCTGTAATCGTGAGCTTCTTCTTTACTTCTCATCGATCTTGTTTCGCCCCTTTTGGAATCAAAAAGCCTTGTCTCTTGAAGAACATCTTTGGATTCTTCGATAATATCAATTTGTCTTTTTGCTTCATATTCAATAGCTTGTCCAATAAACTTAATAGAATTTACATTTTTTATTTCACATCTTGTTCCTAATTCCTTACCTAATTTTCTAACAGAAACATTAACATCTGCGCGAAGAGAGCCTTCTTCCATATTTCCGTCACATGTTCCTAAATAACGAACTATGCTCCTCAATTTTTTAACGTATGCTTGTGCTTCTTCCGAAGAGCTCATGTCGGGCATAGAAACAATTTCCATGAGCGCAATGCCTGAGCGATTGAGATCGACATATGAGTAAGATGGGTGTTGATCGTGTAAGGATTTTCCCGCATCTTGCTCAAGGTGTAACCTCTCTATTCTTATATTTTTTGAAGAACCATCAGATAAGTCAATTGAAATATTTCCTTCACCTACTATAGGCTGCTTATATTGAGAAATCTGATAACCTTGAGGTAAATCAGGATAAAAATAATTTTTCCGGTCAAAAATTGAGTAATTATTAATTTTAGCATTTAACCCTAATCCTGTTTTTATAGCTTGCTCTACACAGACCCAATTAATAACTGGTAACATTCCTGGCATACCAGCATCTACAAAGCTTACTTGTGTGTTATGTTCTGCGCCGAATTTCGTAGCTGCCGATGAAAAAAGCTTCGACTGTGAGATCACCTGAGCATGCACTTCTATGCCTATTACAACCTCCCAATCACCCGTATCACCTTTAATTAAATTATTCATTTTTCCACCATTCTTTCGGTGAATGCTTAAAGTTAGCTGCTTTTTCAATTACACTTGCAAAACTTAAAATTGTTTCTTCGTCAAAAGACTTACCTATGAGCTGTAAACCTAAAGGAAGCATATTTTTATCCAGACCAACTGGTACAGACATGGCCGGCAAACCTGCGAGATTGACTGGAACTGTAAATACATCATTCAGATACATTGACAAGGGATCGTCCATTTTTTCACCAAATTCAAAAGCTGAAGTTGGTGTCGAAGGTGTAAGTATGGCATCAATATCCTTAAATACATTTTTAAAATCTTCTGTGATTAATGCCCTCACTTTCTGTGCCTTCAAATAATAGGCGTCATAATAACCAGAAGAAAGGACATAAGTTCCTACCATGATCCTTCTTTTGACTTCCTCACCAAAACCGTCAGAACGTGTAAGCTCATACATATCATTAATATTATCCGCTTCAACTCTATGAGTAAATTTAACACCATCATACCGGGCCAGATTTGAAGAGGCTTCTGCCGGAGCAATTATATAATAACATGGCAATGCATATTTTATATGTGGAAGAGATATATCTACAATCTCTGCTCCGGATTCTTTAAGCCATTTTTTTCCGTTATCCCAGAGATTTAATATTTCTTCTGATATTCCTTCTTGATAAAATTCTTTTGGTACTCCAACTTTTTTTCCTTTAACACTTCTTTCAAGTGATTTTTCAAAATCAGGAATTAGTTTGTTCGAACTTGTTGAGTCCTTTGGATCATAACTACATATAGAATTAAGGATTATGGCAGAATCTTTTACATTCTTAGTAATAGTTCCTGCCTGATCTAATGATGATGCAAAAGCAATAATTCCCCATCTAGAACACCTCCCATAAGTTGGCTTAAAGCCAACTGTACCTGTAAAAGACGCAGGCTGCCTTATTGACCCTCCGGTGTCTGTTCCGATTGATGCCACACCTACGTTAGCGGCGACAGCTGCAGCTGATCCGCCAGAAGAACCACCTGGGACAATATAATTTTTACTACCATTACTTTTCCAAGGGTTTTTTGTTGGGCCAAAAAAACTGGTTTCATTAGATGATCCCATCGCAAATTCATCGTTATTGAGCTTGCCGAGAAGAATTGCTCCATCATTCCACAAATTTTTGGTTACGGTAGACTCATAAGAGGGAACAAAATTAGATAACATCTTGCTTGAAGCAGTAGTCTTTATATTTTTGGTGCAAAACATGTCTTTTATACCAAAAGGAAGACCTTCAAGATTTCTTTGTTTTTTAATCTTAATATTATTATCAGAAATTTCTGCAGATTTTATTGCATGATCCATTGTTTCAGTAATAAATAAATTTAACGGTCTTGAAGATTCCATCTCTTTTACATGAGATGCTATCAGCTCTTTACAGGAAAATTGCTTTTTATTAAGAGCATCTCTAGTTTGATGAAGACTTAATTTTGTTATATCTTCCATTTAATCAACTATCTTTGGAACAATAAAAAAGCCTTCTTTTGTTTTAGGGGCATTAGCTATTATATTTTCTCGATAACCCCCGTCAGCTACTTCGTCTTTTCGCTTCTTTAGTTCTGCGCCTTCTTCAAAAGAAGAAAATATTGGCTCAACCTCATTAGTATCTACCTGAGACAATTGTTCTATCCATTCGAGAATTTTGGATAATTCTTCAGATAGATCTTTAACATCATCTTCAGAAACTGAAATCCTGGAAAGTTTAGCTATCTTTCTTATTAAATTTTTGTCTATCGACATATTTTCTCCATAATTAAGCTTAAATAGCAAAGTCCTGCTTGCATAGCAATAATAACAATTTATACATATATAATATGCTTATTAATGACCCTTTAATTTTTTATAAAGAAGTTACATCTAATGAATGTATCTTAGGGATTGACCCCGGCACAAAAAGGATTGGATTGGCCATATCGGATATTAATAAAAAAATATCTAGCCCTCTAACAACATTAGAAAAAATTAAATATACAGACATGCTAGGGGAGTTAGAAAAAATTAAAAATCAATACCTCTTTGGTGGAATAGTTATTGGTAATCCGATTAATATGGACGGAACAATAGGTAGAAAATCTCAATCCAGTAATTCTCTAGCTAACAATCTAGTTAGAGATATGAAAATGCCTGTTTTATTGTGGGATGAGAGATTATCCACCTCAGCGGTTGAAAGAATGTTGATTGATGCTGATATTTCAAGAAAAAGAAGAAAGGCTATTATTGATAAACTTTCTGCAGCATATATTCTCCAAGGATATTTAGATTATTTAGTTATAAATCTTTAGAGTTAGGCTCATACAGAAATTATCTTAGCTTAATATTTTTTCAAGTAGAGACATCCTACACCAGAGACCATATTTCATTTGATCAAAATATTTTGCCCTACTATCTTGGTCAAATTCTTTAGGAATCTCATTCACCCTGGGAAGGGGATGCATAACAATAGACTTCTTTCCCAATCTATTTAACTGATCAATGTTCAATGCATAATCGTGACTACTTCCCCTTTCAACCTGAACTCTAGTAACATATAAAATATCAGTTCTTTCTAGAACTTCATCGATGTTATTAGTTTCAAAACAACTTTTAGGACGAATTTCTTCTGGTATCCTTAAATTTTCTGGGCTTACAAAATTAAATTTATTGTTCTTATATCTACTGAGCAATTTAACCAAGCTTTTCACAGTTCTTCCATTTTTAAGGTCTCCAATAAAGGTTATAGTAAGATTATCCAAGCTAAGATTGTTGTTAGAGAAGATTGTAAATCCATCTAATAAAGTTTGTGTTGGGTGTTCTCCCTCTCCATCTCCCCCATTAATAATAGGAACAGAACTAACTTTTGATGCGCGTGTTGCCGCACCTATCTCTGGATGCCTTAAGACTATGCAATCACTTAGATTGCTCATTGCTATAATTGTATCTTCTAGACTTTCGCCCTTGGTAACACTTGAGAATTTAACGTTATTAATTGGAATTACAGACCCCCCTTTGCGGACCATTGCACTATAAAAAGATGACGAAGTCCTTGTTGAGGGTTCATAAAACAAATTTGTTAGAATTTTACCCTTTAAGATATTTGAAGGATTATCCTTATTCTTCAATGAATCCTTCCAGATTTCAATCATGAAATCTTCTGACATATCATTTACTGATAGAAGATGTTGCACGTAATTACCTTTCAGATTATTTATATATAGCAAAATGATATTTTTTGACCCTATAATTTTAATTTTTTTAGTTTTTTTTCTGAGCTATCTCTTTGGATCATTTCCATCAGGTTATGTATTAACAAGGTTGTTTCTTAATATTGATATTAGAGATTTAGGCTCGGGCAATGTTGGTTCTACTAATGTCTTGAGGGCGGGTTCGAAAATAATAGCCCTTATAACACTACTACTCGACATATTAAAAGGTTATATACCAGTATATTTAACGATAAAATTTTCTAATGAATTAGCCTATATTGCTGGAATATCAGCTTTTATCGGGCATATATTCCCGATTTGGTTAAAATTTAAAGGAGGTAAAGGAATAGCTACATTCATAGGTATTATAAGTGGAATTTCATTAATTTCAGGTTTTGTCTTTATTTTATCCTGGTTGTTAGTAGCTATAGTTACAAAGAAATCGTCGATTGCATCATTATTGTCATGTTTAATCGCAAATATTTTTATTTATGTTAATTATGGGCCCTACCTTGGATTGTTTGTGACGTGTTTATACGTATTATCAATCTTTATGCATAAAGGTAATATTGAGAGAATTATTAAGGGAAACGAACCAAAAATTAACTTTTGATAGATATTTTTAAAATAAAAATTTATTAGTTATTTGACTTATTTAAAAAAAAGTGAACATTTTTGTTTTTTTATTGGAGTGAATTATGCATTTGGTGGTTGTTGAATCTCCTGCAAAGGCTAGAACCATAGAAACCTATCTAGGTAAGGACTATAAAGTTATCGCCTCTTTAGGACACATTCGTGATCTTCCTTCAAGTGAAGGATCTGTAAGGCCTGATAATAATTTTGAAATGATTTGGGAGCTAGGCGAAAAAGGAAAAAAACAAACTAAGACAATAAACGAAGCTCTTAAAGGCTCTGATAGTCTAATTCTGGCAACTGATCCTGATAGAGAAGGTGAAGCTATTGCTTGGCATGTCCTTCAAGTCTTACAAGAAAAAGGAAGTCTGAAAGATAAACATGTATCTCGAGTGACTTTTAACGCAATCACAAAAAAAGAAGTTACCGAAGCCATCAAAAACCCTCGAGAATTAGATAAAGAAATGGTTGATGCTTATCTCGCTAGAAGGGCTTTGGATTATTTGGTAGGTTTTACTTTATCACCTGTACTTTGGAGAAAACTTCCAGGCGCTAGATCGGCTGGTCGTGTCCAATCAGTAGCCTTAAGGTTGATTTGTGAAAGAGAAATAGAAATAGAATCTTTTAAAGCGCAAGAATATTGGTCAATTGAAAATCTTTTTGCATATGAGGACCAACAGCCATTTAAAGCAAAACTAACTCATATAAATCGAAAAAAATTAGAACAATTTGATCTAACCTCAAAAAAAGATTCAGAAGATTCTACAAAAATAATCAATGAAAATGATTATCAAATTACCGAAATCAAGGAAAAAAATGTTTCCCGAAAACCATCTGCTCCCTTTATTACATCAACTCTTCAAATGGAAGCCTCACGTAAGCTTAATATGTCAGCAAAAAACACTATGATGACTGCTCAAAGACTGTATGAAAATGGCTTAATTACTTACATGCGTACTGATGGTGTTCAGATAGGTAAGGATAGCGTTATAGCTATAAGAGAATCAATTAATAACAATTTTGGTAGTAATTTCTTACCTTTGAATCCAATCGAATATTCTAATAACGTAGCAAATGCTCAGGAAGCTCATGAAGCGATACGACCAACCGATCCAAAAAAATTACCCGAATCAATTGAAAATAATATCGGAAAAGATGAGTATGAGCTTTATTCCTTAATATGGAAAAGAACTCTATCCAGCCAGATGAGAAAATGGGAAGGATTGAGAACCTCAATCATAATCACAAATGAATCTGATGAGATAAGATTTAGAGCTTCAGGTACAGTTACTACTTTTGAAGGATTTAGGACACTATATGAGGAGGGAAGAAAAGACGAAAAGGAAGATTTACAAGATTTACCCAAACTTGAAAGAGGAAACCATCTAAACCTAATTGAAATTGAACAAAACCAACACTTTACTAAAGCTCCACCTAGGTATTCAGAGGCTTCACTTGTAAAATCACTTGAAGAAAGAGGAATAGGAAGACCATCTACTTACGCCTCAATAATCTCCGTCCTTCAAGATAGAAATTATGTCAGGTTAGATAAAAAATATTTTTATCCAGAAGACAAAGGTCGTTTAGTTACTTCTTTTTTAGAAAATTTCTTTAAACAATATGTTGGGTACGATTTTACCGCAGAGTTAGAACAAAACTTAGACAAAGTTTCTAACGGCGAAATAAATTGGAAAGATTTTCTTAATGATTTTTGGGGTGAATTTAATAATTGCTCAACCAAAGCCTTGGAGTTGAGAACTAGAGAAATTTTAGATAAGTTAAATGAAAGCCTTGGAAATCATATTTTTAAATCAGAAGATGGTAAAATAGAAAGGAACTGCCCTAAATGTGCAGACGGCATCCTTAGTCTTAAAACTAGTAGAAATGGAGCATTTATAGGTTGTTCATTATACCCAGATTGTAAATACACAAGACCTTTCGGGAACAACAATGTTGAACCTAAAGTTATAGGTATTGACCCTAATACAAATAAAAATATAAACCTTTTAGTTGGTAAATATGGTCCTTATCTTCAAATTGATTCTGATAATGAAGAAACGAAACCCAAGAGAGCTGCAATACCTAAAACAGTTGATCCTTCTGATATAAATATAGAACTTGCCTTAAACTTGTTATCCCTACCTAGAACAGTAGGGATACATCCTGAAGATGGTAATGAAATTAAAGCTGGACTTGGTCGCTTTGGTCCTTATGTAGTCCATGATGGTATCTTTGCAAGCTTAGCTAGTGTGGAAGAATTATTTTCCTTAGGAATTAACAGAGCTATAGATTTGATAGAAGAAAAAAAAGCTAACCCAGGAAGAGGGAAGGCAAGTAAAGCAATTAAAGAACTTGGTAAAGATCCCAAGGATGAAACAATTATTAAACTTATGGATGGTAGATATGGACCTTATGTTAAATCGGGTAAGATTAATGCCTCAGTACCAAAAGATATGAATTTGGATCAAGTTACCTTAGAGATTGCAATTGATTTAATTAAAAATCAGAAAATGAAAAAAAAGAAAAAATGACCAATAAGAGTTTGGTAAAACCTAAACCTGCTTCAAGCTTAATAATTACAAGGATAAATAACAATAAAACTCAAGTTTTAATGGGTCAACGACCAAGCACGTCTAAATTTGCGCCAAACGTATGGGTGTTCCCAGGGGGAAAATTAGAAAAATCTGATATTTATAATCCTCACTTGAATATAAGTGAAAAAACTATGCAAGATTTAGAATTATTAAAAACTAATGAAAAAAACGGATATGGACTTATTAATGCAGCTATTAGAGAGACTAAAGAAGAAACTGGTCTAAAACTTTTAAATTATAACCTAGAAGATCTTTGGGTTTTGGCGCGAGCTATAACACCAACCTATCAAAGATTAAGGTTTGATACTAAATTCTTTGTTACTTCCTATAATAATTTCTCAAACAACATCAAAGGGAATGGAGAATTACATAATCTTCAATTTTCTTATTTAGAGAAAGCTTTAAAATTACCTTTATTTGATATTACTGAATTCTTGCTTGAGGAACTATTAAGAAAGTATAATAAAGAAATATCTGAAGAACTTTTTCCTTTGTTTTGGAGATATAAGAAAAATACTAGAATAATTTCCAGACCTAATAATACTTGACTAAAAATAAATTTTACGTACCTTGCAAACAAAAGGGGTATAAATGGCTAAAGCTACAACAGTAATAATCAAATTGGAAAGTACAGCTGGCACCGGCTATTATTATGTGACCAGAAAGAATTCAAGAACTATGACGGATAAGATGGTTGTAAAAAAATATGATCCAGTAGTCAGAAAACATGTTGAATTCAAAGAAGGAAAAATCAAATAAATTTAATTGAAAATACCCTAAATCAAATTAAATCATTATCGTTAAATAAAAACACACCAATCCTGATAACTGATGCTGACGAAGTTATTTTCCTGTTTCTAGAGGGATTACAAAGTTTTCTTTTTAAAAAGAATTTATTCCTAGATCTCAATGAACCAAGGCTTACAGGTAATATAAAGAATTTATCTTCAGGAAAAACTGTAGATCAATCAGCAATGAAAGATCTTCTACCTGAGTTTTTTTCCAAAGAGACAGAGAATCTTAAGTTAGTACCCGATGCTAAGAGAGCTTTAGAAAGACTCTCAGAAAGATTACAGATTGTTGTTCTTACCAACATACCTCAAAAAGATAAAAACAAACGAGAGAACGCCCTTAAAAATAATGGTATGAGTTATCCTGTTATAACCAATAATGGTCTTAAAGGAGAAGCAGTTAAAGAAATAGTAAAAGGAATAAGAGCAAAATCATTCTTTATCGATGATATGCCGCTTAACATAGATTCTGTATCAAAAGAATGCTCAGAAACTCTTTGTATACATTTCGTGCAGGACAACAGGCTGAAAGAATTGATGCAAACCCCAAAAAGTGCAAAAATAAAAGCCACAAGCTGGATAGAGGTAGAAAATTATATTTTGGAATCATTAAAAAAGGTAGATTAGCTTGAATAAAATTGAAGAAAATTTAATTAAACTTAATATTGAATTACCAAAAGCTGCTGCTCCTGTGGCTAGTTATGCACCATTCTCATTTTCTGGAAATTTATTGTTTATCTCTGGACAGGGCCCATTTGGTAAAAATGGATTAATAAAAGGAAAAATAGGAAAAGATCTAAATATAGAAGAAGGTCAAGAAGCAGCAAGGTTATGTGCGCTTATGGTACTAGCTCAGCTAAAGAAAGCATGTGGAGGTTTTGAAAAAATTGTTAAATGCTTAAAAATAGGGGGCTTTGTAAATGCAACAGATGATTTTGTTGACCATGCTATAGTTCTTGATGGCGCTTCTAAGATACTTATTGAAATACTTGAAGATAGAGGTTGGCATGCGAGATATGCTGTTGGTTCATCATCATTACCTCTAAATATGGCAGTGGAAATTGATGCAATTTTTGAAATAAAAAAATGATAAAGAAATCTTTGTCTGAGAATATAATACGAGTAGAAAATTCTATACTTTCTCTTGATAAAAAATCTTGGGATAAATGCGCAAATCCAAAGAGCAGAGATTTTAACCCATTTATAGGTTATGAATTTTTAAAAGCACTAGAATTAAGCGGCTCAATCAATGGAGAGAGCGGCTGGTTATCTTCATATATAACATTATTAGACAACAATAATAATCTCAAAGGTTGTATACCCTCTTATATTAAAAATAATTCTATGGGTGAGTATGTTTTCGATTATTCTTGGGCTGAAGCTTACGCAAGAATTGGTGGATCATATTACCCGAAGATTCAGATATCCATTCCTTTTACGCCCGCTACAACACAAAAACTTCTTACAGTTAATAATGATTTAGACAATAAAATTAAGGCTGATTTAGTGTCGGGAATATGTGATGTTACAAAAAACTTAGATTGCTCATCTGCCCATATAACCTTTATATCGGAAACAGAGACTAAATTTCTTAAAGATTTAGGATGGCTTATCAGAACAGACCAGCAGTTTCATTGGAATAATTACCATTATAGAGATTTTCAAGATTTTCTTGATACTCTTTCTTCAAGAAAAAGAAAAAATATCAAGAAGGAAAGATCTAATGCCTTAAAGAATTCAGTTAATATTGAAGTCCTTCATCATAAAGATATCAAAACTTCACACTGGGATCATTTTTTTAATTTTTATATTAATACGAGTATGAGAAAATGGGGACATCCTTATTTAACAAGAGAATTCTTTGCCATGATAGGAGAAAATATGTCTGAAAATATTTTACTTGTTATGGCTAAGAGAAAAAATCAATATATAGCGGGAGCATTAAATTTTTTAGGTAACAATGTCCTATATGGAAGAAATTGGGGGGCAGTAGAAGAACATAAATACCTTCATTTTGAAGTGTGTTATTATCAAGCAATAGAATATGCGATTAAAAACAATTTAAAACGTGTTGAAGCTGGGGCACAAGGGCCACATAAAATTGCTAGGGGGTATGAACCACAAATAACTCATTCTGCACATTGGATAAGAAATTTAAATCTATCTAATGCAGTCTCAGAATATTTGAAAGATGAAAGAAAATTCATACAAGAAAATATAAATATATTAGGTAGTTATACGCCTTTTAAAAAAAATTAAAAAATAAATTCTAATTGAATTGAGAGGAAAAATTATGGGATATGATACAAATAATATTTTTGCTAAGATATTAAGGAATGAGGTTGAATGCACAAAAGTTCTCGAAAATGAACTCATTTTGGCATTCATGGATGTGATGCCGCAAGCCCCCGGTCATGCTTTGGTTATACCAAAATTTGCAACAGAAAATATATTTGATCTACCAGAAGAGTTTATGCATTCACTTTTGTCTGCTACTAAAGATATTGCTAAAGCTATTAAAGAGGTTTATGACCCAACAGGAGTTATGATACTTCAGCTCAACGGCCCCGAGGCTGGTCAGAGCGTATTTCATCTCCATTTTCATATTATTCAACGGAGTGAAGGGTTAAATTATAAGTTTCATTCTAAAGAAATAGCTCCAAAAGAAGAATTAGAGACAGAAGCTAAAAAAATCATTAAAGTATTAAAAAATTAATTAGTAAGTATTTTTTTCTTAATTTTCTTTTCTTTTTTTGAAGGTAAGAAAGTGAATTCTAAATTGCCTTTCTTAATCGATACTTTTACTGTACCACCTTTTGACAACTGCCCGTACAGAATTTCTTCGGCGATGGGCTTCTTTATTTTTTCTTGAATTAATCTTCCTAAAGGTCGCGCGCCCATATTTTCACTATAACCTTTTTTACCCAGCCAATTTGCCGCCTCTTTACTTAAATCAATAAAAACATTTCTATTATCTAATTGAGTCTCAAGTTCCAAAATAAATTTTTCAACAACCCTTGAAATAATTTCATCTGATAAAGAATCAAAAGAAATAATTGCATCTAATCTATTCCTAAATTCAGGATTAAATAGTCTATCTATTTCTTCTTGATCGTCTCCTTTTCTTTTGTCCCTATCAAAGCCAATAGCCGGTTTTACTAAGTCAGCTGCTCCGGCATTTGTAGTTAAGATCAAAATACAATTCCTAAAATCTACTTTCTTACCGTTGTGGTCCGTTAAAGTTCCGTGATCCATAACCTGAAGTAATATATTAAAAATATCAAAATGCGCTTTTTCAATTTCATCAAGCAAAATTACACTGTAAGGGTTTTTATCTACACCATCAGTAAGAAGGCCCCCTTGATCAAAACCAACATAACCTGGAGGTGCGCCTATTAAACGAGAGACGGTATGTCTTTCCATATATTCTGACATGTCAAACCTTAAAAGCTCAACCCCTAAAGTAGATGATAACTGCCTTGCTAATTCGGTTTTCCCAACTCCTGTTGGACCCGAAAATAAATATGATCCTATGGGTTTTTGCTGATCACGTAATCCAGCTCTTGAGAGTCTAATAGATGCACAAATTTCATCAATAGCCTTATCTTGTCCAAAAACAAATCTTTTCAATGACTTATCTAAATCTTTTAATTTCTTAGTATCATCTCTAGAAATATGTTTTGAAGGTATTTTTGCCATTTTTGAAATAGTTTCCTCTACATCTTTTTGACCAATTGATTTCTTTCTGGAAGATTTTGCTTTTAATTTTTGTGACGCTCCAGTCTCATCTATCACATCAATAGCCTTATCAGGAAGTTTTCTATCATTCATATACCGTGCTGAAAGTTCTGCAGCAGTTTTTATTGCATCAGGCGTATACTTTAAACCATGGAAATTTTCAAACCTTGACTTTAAACCCATTAAGATTTCAATCGTATCTCCCAAGCTCGGTTCATCTACATCAATCTTTTGAAATCTTCTTGAAAGAGCTCTATCTTTTTCAAAAAATTGNCTGAATTCTTTATATGTAGTTGANCCTATNCATCGCAANCCNCTCTTTTGAAGNTAAGGTTTCAAAAGNTTAGATGCATCCATGGATCCTCCTGAAGTNGCNCCNGCTCCTATAACAGTATGAATCTCATCTATAAANAGAATTGAGTCTTTTATATCTTCAATTTCTTTTAANATNGCNTTTAGACGTTCCTCAAAATCNCCTCNATACCTTGTTCCAGCTAACAGAGANCCCATATCAAGTGTATATATTGAAGCGGANTTAATTACCTCAGGAACTTCATTCTTTATAATTTTATATGCTAATCCTTCAACAATAGCTGTTTTTCCTACTCCAGGATCACCTACAAGCAAGGGATTATTTTTGTTTCTTCTGCATAAAATCTGGATTAATCTCTCAACTTCTTTTTCTCGACCTATAAGCGGATCAATTAGTTGATTTTTAGCTTTTTCATTCAAATGCTCACAAAAAGCTTCTAATGCGCTTTTTTTTGATTCCTTGTCTATAAGCTCATCATGATCAGAGGCAGATGAAGAATTAGAAGAATAAGACATATTCTGATTTTTTCTTATTCCATGTGAAAGAAATTGGACTACGTCATATCTGCTCATATCTTGTTTCTCTAGAAGAAAAACCGCATAACTTTCTTGTTGAGAAAATATTGCAACCAAAATATTGGCTCCAGTAACCTCAGATTTTCCTGACTGCTGAACATGAATAGCAGCACGAGTTATTACTGTCCTATAACCTGCAGTAGGTTCTGGCATTAAATCTTCCTGAAAAGTAACAAGATATTCTTGTTCTAGAAGGAACTTTGAGAGTTCTTCTTTTAATTTTTCTATATCTACATTACATGCCTTTAAAACTTTGTGAGCCTCCTTATCATCAACCAGAGAAAAAAGAAGGTGTTCTACAGTAACGTGTTCATGATTGTTTTGTGCCGCATAATCAATAGATCTTTGTAAGGAATCTTCTAGATTTTGGGAGAAACTAGTCATTTTAAGCCTTTTCCATAGTACATTGGAGAGGATGATCATTTTTTCTTGAAGACTCAAGGACCTGGATAACTTTTGTTTCAGCTATCTCATAGGAAAAAATACCACAAACCCCAATTCCATTTTGATGTACATGTAACATAATATTTGTAGCCTCATCATTGTTTTTATGAAAAAATTTTTGTAGTAAGAAAATAACAAACTCCATTGGTGTATAATCATCATTTAAAAGTATTACCTTATATAAAGAAGGTTTCTTTAACTTCTTTTTGGTCTCTATCTTTGATCCTGAATCATTTTGGTTTTGATTTTCCAAATTTGACATGTTTTATTATTTCCTATCAATATTTTTTAACAGAATATCTCTAGCCTCATTAATCTTAGAACTTAAATAATCCGATCCCCCTTTATCAGGATGATTCTTTCTAATAAGTTCTTTATGCGCACTTATTATATCATCTTTAGTTGCATCAAAATCAAGACCTAAAATTTTGTAAGCCTCATCTTTACTGGTAACTTTAGCATTATTATTAAAATTATTTCTATTTTTAAAAAATAAATCATAAATTCTTTTTGCTCTTAAGATCCACAAAGAGGTTAATAATAAAGGACCTGAAATATGGTATGTACCTCGAAAAAGTAAGATTATACCAGCAATAAAGGCAATAACACTTATAAGGTAATTAATATTCCTTTGTATTTTTTTGCCCTCTACACTAATTATATATTTAGTGAGAAGAATTAAAAAAATTAAAAAAATTAAACCGGAAAGGAAAAAAACCATACTCACAACAATCCAAGAGAATTTAATTCATTAATAATAGCTTCCTCTTCAAAATTTTCTTTAAATAAAAACTTTTTGATATCTTTGGGCGAGTCATTTGATTCTAAATATCTCCATCCCTGAAAAGGTCTTTCTTTTTTTGGGTAGGTCAAATAGATATTTTTACTTAATAATATTTTGCATCTTTTTATACCATCATCATCTGAAAATGGGATTAAATCTAAAATCCTTTGTCTGGCTCTAATATTTCCTTTAATTATCCAAAACATAGAGCCACCGTCTTTTAGTTCATCTCCTTTCTTAGGTCGCAGCCGAGTAATATGTAGAGTCTTATTGTATTTATCTCTAATAAATTCTTGACGTTCATATAAGTCCAAAACTTTATTAGCGCCTACACATAATTTTTTAAGATTTAGAGTCATTATTATTGAGAATATATTTCTACTACATCTGTTGGAGAAAAAATTGAAAAAATCCCCGGGCTAATTGCTCCACCAATTATATACCACTTCTTTCCATTATTTACCGATGCCATATCGTGCCTTGGGGTTGGCATAGGTTCTCTTTCAGACCAATCATTATTAAAATAGATATAATGATTATCGTAAGTCTTTAGAGGTGAAAACGTTTTTCCTCCTACAACATGTAACTTTGAGTTTATTTCTGTTGCGCTTGCAGAAGCTATTTTTTGTGGGAGATCCTTTAATCTTGTCCATTTTTTCTTTTCTGGATCGAAAACCTCAACTACTGAGGTTACGTTATTGGAAGAGACTTGAACGCCACCTACCGTTACTATACTATCATTGAACTTCGTAGTGGCCATAGAATATCTAACTGTAGGTAAATTATATTTAGAAATGCTCCACCTCTTTTTACTGATGTTGTATATCATTAATCTTTCTGGTTCTTCTCCTACACCTCCCAATACATATATTTTGTTATTAATTCTTATCATTGAGTGTTCAGCTCTAGCTAAAGGCATAGAATCTGTACGCACCCAGAGAGAAAGCAAAACATCATATGTCCAACATTCATTTGTAATTTTTTGATTATTAAATCCTCCACAAACCAAACCTTTGTCACCAATATTAACTATTCTCGTTCCTATTAATTTTTTTGGCATTATGGATATTGGACGCCAAATATTACCCTTAATATCAAAGATCTCTGAAACAGGACTTCCTTCTACAATGCTCTTTCCTCCTATTAAAATGATGTTATTATCAATTACTGTTGCTACTGTACCGCTCTTAGCTTGAGGCATAGGGATACCATCTTCCCATTTAGAATTCGCTGGAAATGAAGAAATTAAGAGAAGAAATATTAAGTATCTTAAACCAATAACCATGTAGCCAATCCTAAGAAAGAAAAAAACCCAACTACATCTGTAACCGTTGTTAGGAAAACACTTGAAGCCAAGGCTGGATCAACTCCAATTTTGTATAAACCTAAAGGTATTAGGATTCCAGATAAACCTGCAACAAGCATATTAAGTGTCATAGCTATTGCTAATACAATACCCAAGGGATTATTTTCAAACCAAATAGCACCTAAAATACCAACTATAATTGCAAAAAACACACCATTATAAAAACTTACTAAAATTTCTTTATTGATTATCCTTCTATAGTTAAGCGGGACTAATTCTCTTGTAGAGATAGACCTCACTGCTATTGTGAGAGTCTGAGTACCTGCATTACCCCCCATTGAAGCAACAATTGGCATCAATATTGCTAGTGCTACCATCTCTTCTAT
>PCCF01000010.1 GCA_002731945.1 Rhodobiaceae bacterium
CTACCTTCAGAGAGTCTACTGATGAATTAGTAAATGCTAGAGAAATTACTATAAACACTGAAACACACCCTGGAATCGCTTTATATAAAGATAATTGTGCTATTTGCCATGATGGAACTGTTAAGAAAGCGCCCGCATTAAATTGGATTGAATTGTTAACGCCTCCAGCCCTATTGAGAGCCATGAATCAAGGAATTATGTCTGAGCAAGCTTCTCATCTTTCAGAAGAGGAAAGAATTCTAATTGTTGAATATTTAATGAAACAAAAAAGAGAATATTTTCCAAAGGATGCAGAATTAAATTATTGTAAAGCAGAAAATAGATCTTTTGATATAACTCAATCTCCAGAACCTTATAACTGGGGTTATGATACATCTAGATTTATTCCTAAAGAATCAGGTGGTATTGATTCGAAGAATATAAGTAAACTCAAATTAAAGTGGGCTTTTGGATTTCCGTATGCACATAGGGCTAGATCCCAACCTCTTTTTGCTATGGATTCAATATTTGTTGGGAGTCAATCGGGAGATGTTTTTGCGTTAGATATTGAATCAGGATGCATAAAATGGAATTTTTCTGCATCAGGAGAAGTGCGTACGGGCATTGTTATGGATGAATGGGATAATGGTAAAAATCCTGATAAAAGGCCTTATATTTATTTTGGTGATATTTTAGCCAATACTTATGCATTAGATGCCCAGAGTGGTGAATTAATTTGGAAAATAAAAGTTGATGATCATTCAAATGCAACACAAACAGGCACACCTGCAAGGTTTGAAAATATTCTTTTTATTCCTATTTCTGGCTTAGAGGTTATACCAGCATTTAATGTTGAATATGAATGCTGTACCTTTAGAGGAGGTCTTTTAGCAGTTGAAGCAAGAACAGGAAAAACATTGTGGAAACAATATTCTATACCTCTACCAGGAAAATATTCTGGTATGACATCTATAGGAACTAGAATGTTTGGACCTTCTGGTGCTCCTATTTGGAATTCCCCAAATATAGATAAGAAAAGACGATATGTTTATGTTGGAACAGGTGAAAATTATTCAACACCAGCAGATGATTCATCAGATGCTATTATAGCTTTTAATATTGATACAGGTAAGGAAGTTTGGCGAAAACAGACTTTAGCAGGAGACGCTTGGAATTTAGCATGTATGGCTAAAAATAATCCAAATTGTCCTAAAGAAAATGGTCCAGATTTAGATTATTCGGCAAGCTCTATTTCAGTTAATTTAGGCGATAAAGATATCCTTATTGCCGGTCAAAAATCGGGATCTGTATATGGTTTAGATCCTGATACAGGTAAAATTTTATGGTCTAATGCTCTTTCAAATGGAGGAACACAAGGAGGAGTGCATTTTGGTATGGCTGCTGAAGGAAAAACTTTATATGTACCAATAAATGATATGGCCAATACATATGATGGAAAGGTTTATAAGGATCTTAAACCTGGCGTTCACTCACTAGATGCGGAAACAGGAAAAATCTTATGGTCGAAAATAAATCCTAATAGTTGTGGTGGAATTAAATCTTGTGATCCAGGAGTTTCTGCGGCTGTTACAGCTATTCCCGGAGCCGTAATCGCGGGTCATCTTGATGGAGTTATTAGGGCTTATGATAAAGATAACGGAAATATAATTTGGTCATATAATGCTCTAAAAGACTTTGCAAGTGTATCTGGTGTTCCAGCCTCTGGAGGTGGTTTTAGTGGCTCAGGGCCGGCTATTAGAAACGGATATATGGCGGTTAATTCTGGATATGGAATTTATGACCACATGCCAGGCAATGTTTTGCTGTTATTTTCAATCGAATAATTTTTAGTTTGCTTTATTGCCATGAAGTTGGAAAGCATTATCAATTTCTTTTTCAATCTCTTCTGTTAAGTCCACTTCAACAGAGGTAACTGCTAACTTAAGCTGATCCATATTTGTTGCCCCTATTATGTTAGATGTAACAAAAGGCCTAGTAGTTACAAATTGGTTAGCCAATTGAGATGGATCAATGTTATTTTTTTCTGCGATTTTAAGATATGAATCTATTGCCTTTTCTGAATCAACGCTTTCGTATCTTTGTAATCTGTCAAAAAGTTGTTTTCTAGATCCTTGTGGAAGGGCTCCATTTTGATATTTTCCTGTAAGGTATCCTTGCGCCAACGGTGAGTAAGCTAAAAGCCCAACATTTTCGCGAAAAGCAATTTCTGAGCCACCTGATTCAAAGTTTCTATTAAGAAGATTATATGCATTTTGGATAGATTGAACTCTAGGTAAATTGTTCTTTCCAGATTGAATCAGAAATTCCATAGTTCCCCAAGGTGTTTCATTTGACAAACCAATATACCTAATTTTTCCTTGTTTAACCAATTCGCCGAGAGCATCCAATATACTTTCAATACTATTTGTTGATCCTTCTATATGTTTATAAGAGCCAAAAATATTCATTGGTCGGTCAGGCCAATGCAGTTGATACAAATCAATATAATCCGTTTGAAGACGTGAAAGACTTTTCTCGACAGCCTCAAAGATCTGTTTTTTGTTTTGTTCAGTTGGGCTTTCATCATCTCTTAGCCATGTAAATGGAGCTCGCCCACATATTTTTGTTGCTAGTATTATATTTTCTCTATTTTTCTTTTTACCGAACCAATTTCCTATTATTTTTTCAGTTGTGCCTTGTGTTTCTTTTCGAGGTGGTACAGCATACATTTCTGCGGTGTCAAAAAAGTTGATCCCCATATCTACAGCATAATTCATTTGTTCGTGACCAACTGCTTCGGTGACCTGTTCTCCAAAGATCATGGTACCAAGACAAATTTTACTTACCATAAGATCGGTGTTTCCTAATTTTCTTTTTTCCATAATATCCCTCTTATTAATTTGGTTAGGGATAATGCATCAAAAGCCTTTAGTTTGCAATCTTTTGTGGCGACCCCGACAGGATTCGAACCTGTGACCTTCAGATTAGGAATCTGACGCTCTATCCTGCTGAGCTACGGGGCCTTTATGGGATTTTACTGAAGGTTTCTATTAAAAAAAATCGAAATTGTTATAAAAATTTTAAAACTTCAGATTATTTATCCTAATAACACAAAAAATTATTTAGAACTCTTGATTACAAAGTTTTTCTATCCATTTGTGATAATGTTGTTGAAGAGGTTCATTCTTTCCAAACAAAAACTCTTTATTTCCTTTTGATTTTACTCCTGCTTGAATTGTAAAATTCATTTTATAATCTTCATCCCTAACGGCCGAAAGAGCTAAATCATCGAATTCTTCGGCTTCGATTTTTTCTTCTCTTGAATGAGGTTCATTCATACATAAAATATTTTGAATCGTTACTGTTTTATTGAGATCTTCACACGGATAAACCATACTGACTAAGCAATACTGGTTTAAAATAACCGAAATAGAAAGGTTAGGAAAACCGGAATGTATAAGTCTAATATGTTCTTCTGGCTCCCATTTTTTTTCATCTAAATCTTTCAGTTGACTAAGAGTTTTCTTGCCAAAAGCAAACCTTTGGTGGGGCCCATAACTATCGTGAGCGATGAGATTAACTATGGTATTTTTTCCTACAGTTTCCGGATGAACAACGTGGTGGTGATAGCCGTCTAAATATCCATCCCAACAAATTTTCCAACTAGGACCAGACAACTCCCTTTGTTTATATAAATGCCATTTATCAAGTCCAATATCGTTTAGTTCTAGATCAAAATCACAAAGCCAAGAATCAAGATCCATTTTAGATTCAGGATTAATGCAAACCCAGATGAATCCTGATCTTTCTTCGCAATTTAATTCTTTCAGCTTAATTTTTGATCTATCAATATTTCCGAAGGTATCAGCCTTAAAAATGTTAATCAAATTTCCCTCATTATTATAGGTCCAAGTGTGATAAGGACAGGAAAATTGAGATCTTTCTCCACTTCCTAGTTCACAAATTGGCGACCCTCTATGCTGGCATGCATTTATAAATGACCTGGCTCTTCCTTGAGAGTCACGTGTAAGTAAAATTGGTGTTTCGAGAACATTCAAAGCTTTATAAGTATTTTCTTTAGGAAGNTCTAAACTCAATGCCAATGCTAAAGGGTAGTTATGAAATATTGTNTTAATTTCANGTTTAAGCCGTTTTTCATTAGTATATGCATCTANTGATATCCTCATAATNTCTTCAGCTTGGTCTGTTGTACCTTTCAAATGATGGTTTAATANCCTTTTAGTAAGACCNACCATTTTTTNTCTAGAATGTGACATGAAATATCTCTTTANAAAAGTTANTCNTCAATACTTTCTTTAATAGATNATTTCTGAGTTGCCTCAGATAGTATNAATTCTATTTTTTCTACTGCCTTTTCATCGTCTGTATTTTCAACTACAGCAACCTCTCTCGCCAAACGGTCCCTTGCAGCTTCATACAACTGTCTTTCAGAATAAGATTGTTCGGGTTGGTTAGCATGATTTCTAAAGAGATCTCTAACAACTTCTGCTAGCTCACTCAAATGTCCGGAGTTAATTTTGGCCTCGTACTCTTGAGCTCTCCTACTCCACATGGTTCTTCTTACGCGAGCTTTTCCTGACAATATCTCTAAATTTTTTTTCAATTTAACTTTTGATGAAACTTTTCTTATGCCTATTTCTTTAGCTTTTGTTATAGGGACTCTTAAAATCATTTTTTCTTTTTCAAAATTAACAACATACATTTTTAGCAATTGTTCAGCTATCGACTGTTTTTCTATAGAAATGACTTTACCAACACCATGAGATGGGTAGACGATATGGTCATCTACTGAATATTCTATTGCTTCTTTTTTCTGAGTTTTGGTTTTTGTCACGTCTTTTTTTCTAGGAGTTAATTTTATTTTAGTGGTTTTAGATTTTTCTGAAGTTTTTCTTGTTGTTTTCTTTTTAGGCGTAGATTTAGTCGTTTTTGTTTTTGGCTTAGAAATCTTTTTCTTAACAACTTTACCTTGGGTTTTATTTCTAGATACAGATCGTGATTTTCTTGCAACAGCCATTTTAATAAAAACATTTTATCGTGGAGGATGCCCTTTAGCAAGAAAACTTAGTTTTTGCAAGGATTTATATTTAGTTATCAATCTCCTTCACCCGGTTTTTCACTAAAGAATTTTTTGTATTTTTCTTCTATCCCTACGAATTCTTCCGCATCTTCCTTGTGTTCCCTCACTTCTGTAATATTAGGCCATATTTCAGAATATTTTTTATTAAGCGGAAGCCATTCCTCCATTCCGTCTTTTGTATCAGGATAAATAGCTTCAGCAGGGCATTCCGGTTCACATACCCCGCAATCAATACATTCTTCAGGATGAATTACTAACATATTTTCACCCTCATAAAAGCAATCTACAGGGCAAACATCAACACAATCCATAAATTTACATTTTATACAATTCTCAGTTACTACGTACGTCATTTTCTTTATTAGATTACCTATATTTTTTTAGGATTTCACCAGCCATTTTATCTGTTATATAAAGCAACCCCGATAGTCTTCTTATCAAATTAGATTCGAAAGGATCAATAATTCCATCCGATACAATTGTCTGACATACCATTGAAAACAATTCTAATTTTTGCTGTTCTTCATAATTTTCATTGATAATCTTTGTCCATTTAAATAAATCGGTTGAATCTTCTTCAGCTTTGATAGCCTTTCTTATTAATTCATCAATCTCACTATCAACGATTTTAAGGTTTTCTAGTGCTATTTTCTTTATTGTATTTATTTCAATTTCTTCTTTTGATCCGTCGATTACTGCTGCCCTGACAAGAATGACCAAGACCGCAAAATCAGTTTCAATATGTGACTTTTCTGTTTCATCTTTAACCTTTTTTCCAAAAATTCTTTTTAATATATTTTTCATAATTGAGCTTACAATATCCTTTCATAAAGACTTATAGCATTTTTAAAACCTAGCCTTTTGTCAGCTAACTCGCTAAAACGAACTACAAAGGTATTTTCCCTTTTTCTAATTGTAATAATATCATCCTGAGTGACCTTATTTGATGGTTTAAAAGTCTTAACTTTATTAATATGGACACAGTCGTCTAATATTATTTCTTTTTCTTGGCTACTAGTTTTTACCAGCCTCACTCTATATAGCCAGTTATCTAATCTTTGTTTTTTCGTTAGATATGATTTTTGTTCAAACATTAATCTTACTTTGAGTTTAATTAGATCATCTTTATTAAAAAATTTGTTACCACCTTTTTTGCTTAAATTCTTCATATTTTTATTTTTAAAGGTAATTTTTTTTGTTTTACGAAATTTATTCATTAATACAAGTCATATAATTCTAAGCAGTTATACTATATATAGTGTTTCTAAGATTTGTTTATTATGAAAATCTATGGAACATATCGTGACCGAATCACTTACATAGTTTTTTTCTTGTTATGTTCTATACTACATCTAGTAGTAAAATTTTTATTTATAACTACAATATTTATGTTCACATTTGGTGTATTTTCATTGTACTATTTTCTTTATTAAGGGAGTTTTCCTTGGATTTTAATATACCAACAGAAATTGAAGATTATTTAAAAGTTTTAGATAATTTTATAGAAAAAGAAATTAAACCTCTAGAAAAGCAAGAAGATAATATTAGATTTTTTGATCATCGAAGAGAGCACGCGAGAACGGATTGGGACAGAGATGGTCTTCCATCTGAAGAGTGGGAGGCATTACTCGGTGAGATGAGAAAAAGAGCTGATAAAGCTGGCCATTTAAGATTTGGTTTACCGAAGGAGTTTGGTGGTCAGAACGGATCTAACTTGGCTATGGCGATTATTAGAGAGCGCCTCGCTGCAAAGGGTTTAGGGCTGCATAATGATTTACAAAATGAAAGCTCAATAGTAGGTAATTTTCCTCAAGTTTTGATGTTTAGAGATTTTGGCACTGAGGAACAAAAAAAAGAATTTATAAATGGTATGCTTTCTGGCACCCATAGAATAGCTTTTGGTTTAACCGAACCGGAACATGGCTCGGATGCTACTTGGATGGAGACTAAGGCAATACCTGAAAAAAGAAACGGCAATGATGGGTGGTTAATTAATGGATCAAAAATATGGAACACAGGTCTCCACAAGGCTAATTATGATATGATTTTTGCAAGGACTAATGGAGAAGACGGGTCCGCAATTGGCATAACATGTTTTTTAGTTCCTACTTCTTCTGATGGTTTCGAAATTAAAGAATTTTTATGGACATTTAACATGCCTACAGATCATGCTCTAATAGAGATGAAGAATGTTTGGGTGCCCGAAAATTTAGTCTTTGGTAGAGTTGATAGGGGTCTTGAATTGGCCCAACATTTTGTACATGAAAATAGGATAAGGCAGGCTGCATCGGGCGTAGGTGCAGCACAATTCTGTATT
The DNA here is from genome assembly GCA_002731945.1 of Rhodobiaceae bacterium. Taxonomy (GTDB): domain Bacteria; phylum Pseudomonadota; class Alphaproteobacteria; order MED-G09; family MED-G09. Next base: position 7,398 of record PCCF01000010.1, read on the forward strand.
AATGAGAGTGTACAATATGCTAAAAATCGGAAACCCTTTGGAAAGCCCCTTTCTACAAATCAAGCAATACAGTTCCCCTTAGCAGAGCTAAATACAGAATGTGAAATGATTAGGAACCTTGTTTATAAAACAGCTTGGCAAATGGATCAGATGTCTAAACCTGAAGTTGCAAAAAATCTTTCTGATAAGGTTTCAATGTGTAATTATAGGGCAAATAGACTCGTTTGTCAGGCTGCTGATCAAGCAATCCAAACCCATGGAGGGATGGGGTACTCTCGTCATAAACCATTTGAGCATATTTATCGTCACCATAGAAGGTATAGAATCACTGAGGGCTCTGAAGAGATTCAAATAAGGAAAGTTGCAGGACATCTTTTTCAATTTATCAAATAAATAAAATTTTTAGGATATTTGAAATGAAAAAAATTATTTATTTATTGTTATTTTTGTCAAGTCCGGTATTTGCTCAGCTCTCAATTAATTCAGATATTTCAATCCTGCAAGCTCAATCAGATGAAGGAAATCCAGAAGCAAAATTTTTCCTTGGGGCTTTGTATTATAGTGGAAGTGGAGTCGATCAGAGTTTTGAGAAGGCTATTGAGTTATTTCAAGAAGCTTCAAAAGCGGGATGGGTCAGTGCTACTTATAATCTTGGAGTGATCTATTCTAAAGGTAGAGGAACAGATGTCGATACCACAAAAGCCTTGAGCTATTATAAAAAAGCAGCTTTAGGAGGGCTTGATAGGGCGCAACATGTATATGCTTCATGGTTACGAGATGGAAAGGAAGTAGAGACCAATCCTCTTGAGTCGATGGAATGGTTTAAAAGAGCAGCGGTCCAAAATTATGGGCCGGCATTAATTGAAGTTGCCTTAGGATATGAGAATGGTCTTTCTGGAAGGAGAGATTACAGGGAAGCAGTAGAATTATATAGACAAGCTAGGTCACACGATGATGGAAGTGATAATTTGACCTTTTATACTGCTACTTATAGATTGGGAGTTCTATATCTGAAGGGTTTGGGAGTAGAACAAAACAAACGAAAGGGTTTAAAATTCATTAAGGATGCTGCTGGCAATGGCATTCAAGAAGCAAAAAAAGAATTAGCCAAGGTTTCCCAAGAATAATTTTAAATACTTTCTTATGCTTGACGATAGTTCCGCATAGTTATAGAACCCTTTTTAGTTTTAATTATAGGTTTTTTCATGTCCAGAGTTTGTGAATTGAGTGGTAAGAGGGTGATGAGTGGTAACAATGTTAGCCATGCTCATAATAAAACCAGAAGAAAATTTTTACCAAACTTATGCCAAGTTACGCTTGTTAGCGACAAGCTTAATTTATCTATAAAACTCCGTATCAGTGCAGATGCTCTAAGATCTGTCGAACATTCAGGTGGTTTGGACAATTTTCTTATAAAATCGAATGATAGAAATCTCTCTATTAAAGCAAGACGCTTAAGGAAAAAAATTAAAAACCTTCAAGAAGCAAACTGAAATTTCTTTTTTGAGGCAATATTGTTTTCTTCATCGAAGAGATCAGCCAATTGTTCTGTAATTGCTCCCCCTAACTGCTCAGCGTCAACAATAGTTACAGCTCTTTTGTAATATCTATTTACGTCATGACCTATTCCAATTGCCACCAACTCGATTGATAAATCTTTTTCTATAGCGGCTATTACCTTTTTAAGGTGCCTCTCTAAATAATTACCCGCATTTACTGACAAAGTGGAATCATCTACTGGTGCACCATCGGAAATCACCATGAGAATTTTTCTCTGTTCTGATCGCCTTTGTAATCTTTCATAAGCCCAATCAAGGGCTTCACCATCAATATTTTCTTTTAATAATCCTTCTCGCAGCATTAAACCTAGATTTCTCTTAGATCTTCTCCAAGGTTCGTCAGCAGTTTTATAAATAATATGTCTTAGATCATTAAGACGACCTGGTGCTGGTATTTTTCCTTCCTCTAACCAAACTTCTCTTGATCTTCCGCCTTTCCAAGCTTTGGTTGTAAAACCTAAAATCTCAGTTTTGACACCACATCTTTCCAGAGTCCTTGCTAAAATATCACCGCACATAGCTGCAATTGTTATAGGCCTACCCCTCATGGATCCAGAATTATCTATCAAAAGGGAAACTATAGTATCTCTAAATTCAATATCTTTTTCCATTTTGTATGATAAGGGTGAAGTTGGATCAATTATAACTCTTGTAAGTTTGGAGACATCAAGTAGACCTTCTTCAAGATCAAATTCCCAACTACGGTTTTGTTTGGCAAGTAATTTTCTTTGCAATTTGTTTGCTAGACGAGTAATGGCTCCTTGTAAATGTTGCAATTGTTGATCCAAATATTCTCTTAATCTGTCTAATTCATCAAGTTCACATAATTCTGAAGCCTTGATTTCCTCGTCAAATTTTGAAGTGAATATTTTGTAGGGAAGCTCCCTTCGTTTAATGTTATCTTCACTTCTGTTTCTTGCTGCTTGAGTAAGATTATCGTCTTCGATATCAGATTCATCACCAATTTCTGTCATGTCACTTTGAACAGAATCTTCGTCCTCATCCATTTCAGTATCAGAAAAGTCTGTCTCCTGTGCATCTGACTGATCTATATCTTGATCCTCATCCGATCCAGTGAATTCAGCATCTGAATCAAGACCATCACCCTCTTCATCATCTGGATCCTCTCCTAACTCATTCCCCAATTCGAGTTCACCAATGAGCTTACGCATGATTTTAGCATATTCTCTTTGATCCAGTATTGATTTAGATAGGTTTTCAATTGTTTTACTAGAACGTTCTTCGATCCATTTTTTCCACGAACTAATAGTGTCTTCTGAGCCTTGGATTTTGTGACCCGTTAATTCTTCTCTTACCATATAGGTTAAAGCTTCCAAAAGACTGTGCTCTTCATTTTCTTTTAGATGACCTATATTTTTCTTTTTCAGCCTTTCCTTTTGCATGAGATTGAGGTTTCCCGCGACTCCTACCATCGATTGTGAGCCTATGGTTTCACAACGTATTTTTTCTAAAGAGTTAAATATACCTTTAGCATTTTGACCTTCTGGCAAATACCTCTTATCAATTTTTTCTTGATGATGTGCTAGATATAAAGCTATTGAGTCAGCTTCACCCCTTAAAGAGTCTATCTGTTCATTTGCCATATTTTTGTTTGGTAAAGGCAATCTGGCTTTTAGACCATTAAGGCTTCCGGATTCTGCGCCAAAACTAACAGTGAGCTCGTCTTCTTTCGATATAGACCGCATAGCCATGGTCAAGGCTCTTTTGAATTCATCTATATTATGAGAATTATTCTTCACCATTAGTTTCAACTATTGGAGCTAAAGGATTTTCAATCAATTCTTCACCAAAACATCTTTGATAAAACTCGGCTACTGTAGGTCTTTCTAGCTCATCGCATTTATTCAAAAATGTTAATTTAAAGCTTAGTCCTAAATCCATTAAAATTTCACAATTCTCTGCCCATGTTAGCACTGTACGAGGACTCATGACTGTGGAAATATCACCATTAATAAAACTATTTCTAGTTAAATCGGCTACCTTGATCATTTTAGAAATAGTCTCCTTGCCTTTTTTGTTATTATAAGATTTAGCCTTTGAAGCCACTATATTAAGCTCGTCATTATGTGGGAGATAATTTAATGCGCTGACTATTGACCATCTATCCATCTGTCCCTGATTAATTTGTTGCGTTCCATGATAGAGACCAGAAGTATCACCTAGACCGATTGTATTGGTAGTAGAAAAAAGACGAAAAAATGGATG
>PCCF01000011.1 GCA_002731945.1 Rhodobiaceae bacterium
TTAACCCCTCTGCAAAAAGAGTTTTGTCAAGTCGGTCATTGCCTTCCTCGGTAAGATTTACGCTTTTAGTTTTTTCATCAATCTCAATATCGTTTTCTAAGATTTTAGGTACAATTCCATTAATCATATTATATAAATTAGACTTATCCTCAACAACACCGGATATAACTAGTGGTGTTCTGGCTTCGTCAATTAGTATCGAATCAACTTCATCTACTATTGCAAAGTGACGTTTTTTTTGGAACATTTGTTCAAAGGAATGCCTCATATTATCTCGAAGATAATCAAATCCAAATTCATTATTTGTTCCGTATGTTACATCTGCTTCATAGGCCTGTTTTTTTTCTTCGTCATTCTGGCCAGAAATTATCACACCCGCCTTTAATCCAAGAAAGTTATAGATCTGACCCATCCATTCAGCATCTCTTTTGGCCAAATAATCATTAACTGTAACGATGTGAACTCCTTCACCAGACAAAGAGTTGAGATAAACGGGTAAAGTAGACGCTAATGTTTTACCTTCCCCAGTTTTCATTTCAGCAATTTTACCTTCATTAAGGACCATGCCACCAATAATTTGTGCATCAAAATGTCGTTGTCCAAGAGTTCTTTTGCTTGCTTCTCTTACAACAGCGAAAGCGTCATTCAATAAATCGTCTAAGATTGCGCCATTTTTAACTTTATCCCTAAATTCTTTGGTTTTATTTTTTAGATCCTCATCAGTTAATTTTTCATAGAAATTTTCCAAAGCATTAATTTCATTCACTCTATTGTGAAATTTTCCTAATTTTCGGTCATTGCTAGAGCCGAAAAAACTGTTTAAAATTGAATTTAAGCTTGGCATTAACTAATTTTCCTTTATTACCATATCCTTCATGTAGGAAGACATTTTTAAGATGTCAACTAAACTGAGTAAAAAATCCGTTTATATATAAGCGTCTTTGGTTTATTAAACCATTATTAGATTTTAAAAATAAAGAGTAAAACATGAACTTAAAGAAGTCCCCGCTTGCTCCAGAGAACTTTCCAAGGCTACCTTTGGTTAAAGGAATGCTTATGGGTACTGCAAAATCTCAGGTAAAATACAAAAAAAGAGATGACATATTAACCGTTGTTTTTGAAAAAAATACTTCAGTGGCCGGTTCCTTTACACAAGCGCAAATAATTGCAGCACCAGTTTTATTTTGCAAAAAAAACTTAAAATCGGGAAAAGCTAAGGCTTTGGTAGTTAATGCCGGTATTGCAAATAGTTTTACAGGAAGAAAAGGTGAAGAAAATACTAAAAAATTAGCTTCATTCACGAGCAAGTTTCTCAATTGTAGGCTGAAGGATGTATACACTTGTTCTACAGGAGTAATTGGAGAACAGATACCTTTAAGACCTACCATAAAGGCAATAAAAAGTTCATTTCAAGAAAAATCTGTTTCATTTGAGAGTGCCGCTAAAGCAATTATGACAACAGATACCTTTCCTAAGGGTTCTGGAAAAACAATTAAGATTGACGGTAAAGATATATCGATAGTCGGAATTGCAAAAGGGTCAGGTATGATTTCCCCGAATATGGCAACGATGTTGGCATTTATTTTTACAGATGCCGCAATAGATCAAAAAATCTTTCAAACCCTTATTAACTTAGGTTTAAGAAATAGTTTTAATGCTATTACGGTCGATGGTGACACTTCAACAAATGACACTGTATTGGCATTTGCCACTGGAAAGGCCATGGAAAATGAAAAAATTAAACCTTTCAGTGGGATAGGAGATGCAAGGTTAAGAAAATTTCGAGAAGCATTAGAATATGTAATGAATGATTTAGCTCTTCAAATCGTGAGAGATGGAGAGGGCGCTCAGAAATTGGTAGAAATTAAGGTAAGCGGAGCCGTAAGTTCAGCATCGGCAAAAAAAGTAGCTAGATCTGTTGCGAATTCGCCATTAGTAAAAACGGCCATAGCAGGTTCTGACCCAAATTGGGGTAGAATAATAATGGCTATTGGAAAGACAAAAGAAAATTTTTCTGAAAATAAGATTAAAATTAAAATAGGAAAAAATTTAGTTATTCATAATGGAGCTCTGGCCAAGAGGTATTCGGAAAGAAGGACAAAAAAATATATGAGAAATAATAGTATTTTAATTGAAATTGACCTTGGGGTCGGTGATTCCCAAAGCAGTATTTGGACATGCGATCTCACGGAAAAATATATAAAAATAAATGCTGATTATAGGAGTTAACCCTCTTCATGAGATCTAAAGAAATTATCATCGTTTCTGCATTGGCATTAATCGATAATGATAAAAAGATTTTATTGAACAAAAGACCAGAAAATAAATTTATGTCTGGATTTTGGGAATTTCCTGGAGGGAAAAAGGAGAAAAATGAAACACCTTCTGAATGTTTAATTCGAGAAATCAAAGAAGAAATAGGGATAAATATAAAGGATTCGGACTTATCACCTATTACTTTCGCTTCCCATGAATATGATGATTTCAGCATTTTATTGTTACTTTTTTCTTGTAGGGAGTGGAACGGTATCTTGGCTGCAAAGGAAAATCAGGAATTGGGCTGGTTTAGTCCTCTAGATCTTTACAAATTGGAACTTTTACCTGCAGATAAAGGTTTAATTCCATATTTAGAGGAATTGGTAAATTAACTTTCAAAATGGAAAATGTTTTAATTATTTTTGAGGGAGGTTTTTGAGAGATTAATGTTTTTATACAACCTTATAAAATTTTTTCTTTTTTTGTTAGATCCTGAGATTTCTCATAGGATCACAATTTTTCTTTTGAGGTTTTCCTTAAAGAAGAATAACAAAGAATTTGCCAACCTTAAGAATATTGTATTCGGTTTACGATTTAACAACCCCGTTGGTATTGCCGCAGGTTTTGATAAAAATGCTGAAATTTACAAACAACTCTTTCATCTGGGTTTTGGGTTTGTTGAGGTTGGAACCGTTACACCTAAACCGCAGTCGGGCAACCAAAGACCAAGGGTTTTTCGTCTAAAAAAAGAAGAAGCAATTATCAACAGTTTAGGATTCAACAGTGAGGGGTTTGATGCAATTAAAATAAGGTTACCCTCCAAAAGAGATATAGATCAAATAGTAGGTGTGAACATAGGCGCAAATAAAGAAAGTAAAAACTTTATTGAGGATTATAAAAAGGGGATCGAAAATTTTTCAAATTGTGCTTCATACATAACAGTCAATATATCCTCGCCAAATACTCCGGGTTTGAGAGACCTTCAGTTGATTGAAAATCTTAACGATCTAATTAAAAATATTAATGAGGTAATTGAGAAAAACAATAATGATTCTCGTCCCCCCGTTTTGTTAAAAATTTCTCCTGATATGGAAGATGAAGATATAAAGAGCTTATGTTCGGCAGTTTTATCGGATGGTATAGATGGAATAATTATTTCTAATACGACTCTTGATAGGTCAAAACTGAATTTAAATGAAGATATTTCAGGTGGTTTATCAGGTGTTCCACTCTTTGAATTGTCAACGTATAAGCTCAACTTGGTCTATCGTCTTACTAAGGGGAATATACCGCTGATAGGAGTGGGCGGAATAGACTCTGCTGAAAAGGCCTACGAAAAGATACGAAATGGGGCGACTTTGGTTCAATTATACACGGGTTTAGTCTATAATGGGCCAGAAATGGTTGCTGATATTAAGGAAGGTCTTTCTGATTTACTAGAAAGAGATGGTTTTGATAATATAAGTAATGCTGTGGGGGCAGACGTAAAAATTAAATGACTAATTTAGTTATATTTCATAATCCTCGTTGTTCCAAATCCAGACAAACTTTAAGTATTATTCAAGAGAGAGACCTTGACTTAAATGTCGTTGAATATCTTAAGAATCCACCGTCAAAAACTGAAATAAAGATTATTTTAAAAAAATTAGGAATACGCCCAATAGATCTTATGAGAAAAGGTGAAACCTTATTCAAAGAAAAAAATCTAAATGATCCTAATGTAACTGATGAATATTTGATTGATTGCATGGCTGAAAACCCTATCTTGATAGAAAGACCAATTGTGATTAGGGGTGAAAAAGCAATTATTGGAAGACCACCTGAGAGGGTCATGGAAATATTATGAATAAAATCACTACAGGTAAGAGGGAAGCTAACAAGGAAATTAATAGAATAAAAATTATTGAAAGCGGAATTGAAATTTTTTCTAAGAAGGGCATTAGTGAGACGACTGTTAGGGATATCATAAGAAATACTGGATTGGCTTCAGGAACATTCTATAATTATTTTAAAACTAAAGAAGAAGTTCTAATTGCAGCAATAGATGATGCTGCATATGATCTCGGAAAAATACTGGAAAAAGGTAGGAAAAAGGCAAGCAATATTGAAGAGTTTATAGAATTTCAAGTTGACCCTTTTTTTGAAATGGTATCCGAGTTACCAGAGTTATTTTTTATTTTCTCAACAAACCTAGAGGCTGTTGATCGTTTTACAATCCAAACTCCACAAATGACTTTAGCTATTGAAGATCTAAAAAAAGATTTAGAACTTGCAATAAAAAATAAAATTATTCCTGATGTGGATATTGATTATTTTTCTGCAGTATTTAGCTCAACTATTGAAGCGGTGGCTATTGAATATGTTAAAAACAATAAAAAGACAGATTTAGAGAATGCAAAAGCTTTTTGTGTTAATTTTTTAGTGAAAAGTCTTAGAAATTAAAAAATGTATAAAGCCGCTATAGTTGAATCCTTATCAGAAGATTTTTCAAGCGTTAAAATAGTAAATCTTGAAAGAAAGACTTTAAAACCAAATGAAATAAGAGTTTTAATCAAAGCTGCTTCAGTAAATTTTCCTGATTTACTAATGATTTCTGGGTTATACCAATTTAAGCCTGAATTCCCTTTTGTACTGGGGATGGAGTCAGCAGGAATAATAATTGAGGTTGGAAAAGATGTGAAAAATTTTGCAGTCGACGAAAAAATCATAGTTGGCGGTAAAACAGGTTCCTTTTCCGAAGAAATTGTTGTTACTCAAGAGGATATAAGAAGAAAACCTAAATCCTTAAGTTGGGAACAAGCTTCAGCATTTACTGTAGCCTATTTAACTTCCTATGTAGCTTTGATTTGTAGAGGCAATCTTAAGTTCGGAGAGTGTCTCCTTGTACACGGTGCAGCAGGTGGAGTAGGTTTGGCCGCAGTAGATCTGGGCAATATATATGGAGCGAATGTTATTGCCACAGCTTCTTCTTCAGAAAAAAGGGATTTTTTAATAGGGTATGGAGCAGAACATGTGCTTCCAACTAAAGGGTTTAAGAATAGAGTGAATGAATTAACCGAAGGTAAAGGAGCAGACATTATATACGATCCAGTAGGTGGAGATGTTTTTGATGAGTCCGTCCGATGTATAGCTTGGAATGGAAGGTTGCTAATAATAGGTTTTACATCAGGACGTATACCAAGTATTGCAGTGAATATGCCACTAATAAAAGGTTTCTCAGTTGTAGGAGTTCGAGGAGGGGAATTTGGTAGGAGAAATCCTGAAAAGGGGAAAGAGAATCTGGATGCAATAGATAATTTGGCAAAAGATGGAAAATTAAACCCTAATATTTATAAAACATACCCTCTAGAAAATACTGTCGATGCCCTTTTGGAGCTTAGAAACAGAAGCGTTATTGGTAAGGTTTGTATAAAACCATAAAAAATTTTAAAAAAAAAAGAAAAGATTTTGGAAAAAAAGAATTTATTGGTTAATGAAAAGAGTCCCTACCTTTTGCAACATAAAGATAATCCGGTTCATTGGAGGTCTTGGTCGGAAGAGGCTTTTAAGGAAGCAAGAGATCTTCAGAAACCACTTTTAATATCAATTGGATATTCAGCTTGTCATTGGTGTCATGTTATGGCGCATGAATCTTTTGAAGATGAAGAAGTTGCCAAATTAATGAATGAAAAGTTCATCAATGTAAAAATTGATCGCGAAGAAAGACCTGACATTGATAACTATTGCATGACAGCGCTCCACGCTATGGGAGGACATGGTGGTTGGCCTATGACGATATTTATGACGTCGAGTAAAAAAATATTTTGGGGAGGAACTTATTTTCCCAAAGAACCATCACACGGTATGCCAAGTTTTAAAAATGTATTAAATGGAATTTCGGAAGCCTACCTTAGTGATAAGGAAACAATTAAGAAAAATTATGAGAGCGTTGAGGATGCGATAAATAAAATAAATAACGATGATACTTCTGGCACATTGAGTCTAGATATTTTGGATAGAGTCTCGGATCAATTGTTAAAAGCTAGCGATGATATAAATGGAGGTTTAATGGGTGCTCCAAAATTTCCTAACACTCATATTATTGGAAATTTATGGAGGGCATACCTTAGAACCAAAAACCTAAATTATAAGAATCAAGTTTTATTGACGATTAAAAAGATTGCTAATGGTGGAATCTATGATCATTTGCATGGAGGTTTTGCCAGATATTCTGTTGATGAAAAGTGGTTAGTTCCCCATTTTGAGAAAATGTTATATGACAACGCACTCTTGGTTGATTTATTTTCTTCGGTCTACAAAACCCATCCTGATCCTTTAATAAAGTTAAGGGTTTCGGAAACGGTCAACTGGTTAATTGAGGATATGCAGACTTCGGAAGGTGGCTTTGCCGCTGCTATTGATGCCGATAGTGAAGGAATTGAGGGAAAATATTACGTTTGGGATGAATCTGAAATAGATGGAATATTGGGTTTACAGGCTAAAAATTTTAAAAATATTTACGGAGTTACTGAACAAGGAAATTTTGAAGGTAAAAATATTTTATTTTTGAATGCTTATGAAAGCGACATTTTCGATTCTGAGACAGCCAATTGCCGCTCAAAATTATTAATTGAAAGAAAAAAAAGAATTTCTCCTCTAATGGATGATAAAATTTTGACCGATTGGAATGGTCTTACTATCTCTGCATTAGTTCGTGCATCAACAATCTTTTCTGATAAGACTTGGCTTGATAGAGCGATTAAGGCATATAACTTTGTCTTTAATAATCTTTTTTTCGAGAATTCTCTCTATCATAGCTGGAGAGAGGGCGAAGTTCGAGGACTTGCTTTAGCAGATGATTATGCTGCTCTTATCGAAGCATCTGTGGCGCTATTTATTGCCACGTCTGAGAAAAAATATTTGGATCAATCGGAGTCACTTTTTAAGATTCTTAATGACAATTTTTTTGATAATGAAAGAGGTGGTTATTTTAATACATCTCTTCAATCTAATGATTTACCTTTACGTATGAGACTTTCTGAAGATGGACCGACGCCATCTGCGAATGGTTTGTTGTTCAAAACTCTTACGGATTTGTGGCGTATTACCGGAGATAATAAGATTGAAGAATATATAAAAAAATTGGAAATTGGTTTTGGTAAGATTGTTGCTAAACGTTTTTCCAGTCATTGTTCCTGGATTGAGGGATTTGAATCTTATCATAAGGGTACCGATGTATTCATTATTGGACCGAAGAAAAGCCAAATAGCCAAAGATATGCTGGAGAAGGCAAATGAACTTCAGGTTAATGATCTTTTGGTAACTATTATTGAACCCGGAACAAAGCTACCTGATAATCATCCGGCTCATAGAAAAACCAACGTTGATAAGACTACAGCATTTATTTGTACTGGTAGAGTATGCTCACTACCTATTCTTGATCCGAATGATATTAGTTAAATAATTTATTTGAATAGTGTACGATATTCTAATATAATAATGAAGTTATTAACAAGTTATGAGGAATCTCGATGGCACGTGGCGGAGCACGACTAGGAGCAGGTAGACCAAGCGGTCAGGGCAAGTTTGGCGAGGTTACAAGACCTATACGAGTACCAGTTAGTAAAATCGATAGCATCATGAATTTTATTCATGATCATAATCTTTCTCTTCCGCTGTATAGTAATAAAGTTCCGGCAGGTTTTCCATCGCCGGCTGACGATCACATGGAAGGAAAGCTCGACTTAAACAATCACCTCGTTAAGCATCCAACCGCCACTTTTTTTGTCAGAGCGTCAGGCGAGTCAATGGTGGGAGCAGGAATACACGATGGTGATATTTTGGTTGTTGATCGAAGTTTGGAACCACGTCACGGGAAAATAATTATTGCTGCAGTTGATGGTCAGCTGACCGTCAAACGTTTGCAGAAGAGGGGTTCTAAGACATTACTTGCCCCTGAAAACAAAAAATATAAACCCATAGAATTGACGGAAAACAACGATGTAAAGATTTGGGGTGTTGTTACCAATGTCATCCACGAAGTCTAATCATACACAATTATTTGCCTTGGTAGATTGCAATAATTTTTTTGTTTCCTGTGAGCGTGTTTTTAATCCAACATTGATCGGAAGGCCAGTCATCGTGTTGTCAAATAACGATGGTTGTATTATTGCACGATCCAATGAAGTAAAGAAAATGGGTATTCCAATGGCCGCCCCTTTTCACGATTATCGCCATGTCATTTCATCAAAAAATATTGAAGTATACTCGTCTAACTATCAACTGTATGGAAATATGTCCGACAGAGTCATGGATTCGCTAAGGGTTTTTAGTCCGGATGTTGAGGTGTATTCAATTGATGAAGCTTTTATTAGATTCAACTCTCTTGCAAAAAAAGACTATTACGATTATTTCCAGAAGATAAGAGAAAATGTTCTACAGTGGACAGGTATTCCGGTCTCTATTGGGCTAGGGCCAACAAAAACATTAGCCAAAATTGCAAATTCTTTAGCCAAAAAAGATAAAAAAAATTCCGTATTTGATCTCAGCTCGTTCGCTAAACAGATTGAAGTACTCGAGGATACCCAGGTTGAAGATATTTGGGGTATATCAGGAAGATGGGGAGCTAAATTAAGAATGATCGGTATTGGCAACGCGTTGCAATTGAGAAACGCTTCGCCCAAGAAGGTACGAAAATACTTAGGGGTTGTGATGGAAAGAACAGTTTACGAATTGAGAGGTCTGTCATGCTTGAACTTACAGCAAGTAGGACCAAGAAAGAATATTATGATTTCCAGAACTTTTGGAAATCCGGTGGATAATTTTACTGATCTAGAGCAAGCCGTAGCGCTTTACACAATTCGTGCGTGTGAAAAAATGCGCCTGCAAAAAAGTAGGGCGCAAGCAATTTATGTTTTTGTTCGGACTAATACTTTTAGAGAAGATCATGCGCAACATAAAGATGGCATAGTTTACGGATTTAATAATCCTTGCAGTGACACGGGGTTTATTATCAAGGCTATGGAACAGGCTTTAGGCAATATTTATCAAGCGGGTTATTTGTATCATAGAGCAGGAATAATTCTCATGGACTTTGTTCCGGACAATGTGCACCAAGCCGATCTTTTTGAAGAAGCTAGTTATGAAAAGTCTGATTCAAGAATGAAGGCAATAGACAATATTAATAATCGTTTTGGTCCAGGAACACTTTTTTATGCTGCGGCCGGCTTAAGGAAAGATGGAGATTGGCAATCACGTACACACCATCTATCACCACGGTACACCACCAAATGGGATGAATTGCCACACGTAATTTAAAAAAATATACAAACAAAATAAAATTATTATAATAATTAGAGATGATGAATGTAGCGGATATTTTAACAGCGGGATTACTCTCAATAATACTTTTCTTTTCGTTTTCTGTAGCGAGAAACATCCATCGAACTCTAGATAAGGAAAATGCAGGTTCTTTATTAAAAGTTCTTTTCCCGAAATATTTTTTATGGTCGGCGCTAATATCTTTTTTATGCTTAATTTTATATATAGTTGAAGGTCAGGACATTCAACTAATAGCAATGTCCTTTGTTTTTTTAGGATCAGTATTTTCTAAATATTATCTTGTTCCAAGAATTAACAAAAATCGAGATCTAATAAAAGAAGGTGATAGCATGGCCAAGAAAACCTTCTCTTCCCTACATCTTACAAGCGTATCAATTAATATGATACAGATAGCGCTATTAGTGATAATACTCATTATTTAAACAGATCTTTTGGCTTTATCAGCATCACTAGTTGATCTAATCATCTCACGAATTCCGTCCCAATCATCATCAGTAAGTTTATGTAAACCTTGATAAAAATTTCCACCTGAAGCAAGATGAGCGGCCCCATCAATTGCAATGGTTTGGCCTGTTAAATAATCACATCCATCGGCCATTAGAAAGACAGCCAAATTTCTTAATTCTTGCATTTCGCCATTACGACCCATAGGAATACCTGAAGATCCAGACTCATCATCAGTATCTTGACCAGGACTTAATCTTTCCCAAGCACCTTTAGTTGGAAAGGGTCCTGGAGCAATTGCATTAAGTCTAATTCCGTAGTGACCCCACTCAGCAGCTAGTGATTTTGTCATTATATTAACGCCCGCCTTCGACATGGCTGAAGGTACCGTAAAAGGACTTCCATTCCATATCCATGTGGTTAATATAGAAATAACCGATCCTTTTACTCCATCAGTTATCCATCGTGTTCCACAAGCATGGGTTACATAAAAAGATCCGCGAAATACTATATTGGAAATCGCTTCAAAACCTTTAGGAGAAAGATCTTTGGTTGGGGATATAAAATTTCCGGCAGCATTATTAACTAAACCTGTGAGTGGTCCTCCATCCGACCAAATAGTTTCGATCATATCATTTACCGCTTCCGAGACCCTTATATCGCAGGCATAGGCTTTAATTTTTCCACCATTATTTGTCACTTCACTGACGGTATCGTCCAGTACTGACTGTCTACGTCCGCATATATAAACTTCTGCACCTAGTTCTGCATACTCTGAGGCCATTTCTTTACCTAAACCTGATCCGCCTCCCGTCACAAGGATACGTTTTCCCTTTAATAATGATTCTTTAAACATTTCTTCTCCTAAGATATTTTTAATCGCCTAAAAATTATGGATACCAACCAACCTACTAATCCCGATAAGATTACTGCAAGTAAACCATAAATCAATGGAAAATTGTTAGCAGTAAGCCATACTACTCTACTAAACCCTGCTTGTTTTAGGTCTATTGTATTTTCAGTATACGAAATAAGGTTTCCATCACGGAAAGTAAAATATCTGACAGAATATTTTCCTTGAAGAGAATTTGAAGGAAGAAAAAATTCTGTAGAAAATAGACCAACCTTTCCAGGTCCGGATCTGACCGTAACACTACTTTCATTTTCTAAGAATTGTCCTTTATTTTGCATTTCAGTTCTCAATCTTTTATTAAAGACTCTCTGTTTTAAATCGCTATTGATAATTTCTGCCTTTCCCAGCGGTAAGTTTTCTAAGCCAAGACCTAGCTTGTTAAACGTTTCTCGATCCGATATCTCATTAAGGGGTTTAGAGCTTAAAATATTATAATAACTTGGAACATTGTGATAATTAATCTTTCCTAAACCAAGCCATAAACCTAAAAATCTTCTTTTTTCTTGAAGAGTTATATTCCTTCTTGGACCAACTACTTCAATTATTATTTCTCTTTGTCCAGCTGGAGTCGCTCCAAGTAGAACTACCTCTGTACCAGCAATGTTGGGTCTAATCTTAATATCTCTTTCTTCTCCGTCGACAAATATTTCTGGAAGAGATTGTCCGGAAAGAATCGTGATACTCGATAAAATAATTATGAATTTCTTAATCACTATTAATGACCTCCAGCTAAAATAGTTATGCTTTGATCGGGTTCTAGTATTAGTTCCAATCCCATTACAATACCGACACTCAGGACTAGTATTGATAATGCCACTCTTAACGCAGGTCCTTTAAGTTTATTGCTCAATCGCACCCCAAGTTGAGCTCCAATTGTTCCTCCTATTAGCAGTATTAGTGCAAGAACAAAATCTACTGTTTGATTTGTAGCAGCATGTAAAATGGTCACTATACTTGTAATAAATATAATTTGATAAAGTGATGTTCCTACAACAACTGATGTTGGCATCCTTAATATATAAATCATCGCCGGTATCATAATAAAACCACCTCCTACACCCATTATTGCCGACAATATTCCAACTACAAAGCCAACTAAATATGGCGGAATTAAAGATATATAAAGTCCTGATCTTCTAAATCGTACTTTTAAGGGCAAACCCATTACCCATGAATGATGATAAAATCGAGACCTTTTTTTGTGTCCCAAAAGGCCCATGCTATCAAGACTTTCATAGAGCATTAACAAACCGATGATTGTAAGGAAGAAGAAATAGGCGATAGTTACAAGTAAATCTACAAAACCCGCCTCTTTTAGAGAATTGAAAATTAGTATTCCTACTATGGATCCTAATACTCCTCCCGTGAGTAAAACATTGCCCATCCTAATGTCTACAGCCCTTCGTCTAAGATGACCTATAGTTCCAGAGAGTGAAGAACCAACTATATGGTTTGCTTCAGATGCAACTGCAATAGCGGGGGGAATTCCTAGAAGAATTAGAAGTGGAGTCATTAGAAATCCACCTCCTACACCAAATGTACCTGAAAGAGTACCCACAACTATTCCAAGAATTAGAAACCCCACAGGATTAATAGACATTTCAGCGATAGGAAGATAAAACTCCATTCTCCACCTAAAAATTAAATAAAGATGACCTTTATAGAAAAAATATATGAAGAAAATAAGGCAATCTTATTAATTTATATTCTAGAGACAGTTTACATTTATTGATATATAACTTTTCTAGAAAAACGTAAGGAAAAATTATGACTGAAGCATTGATAATAGATGGATGCCGTACTCCTAGAGGGATCGGAAAACCAGGAAAAGGCGCATTGACTGGGATACATCCCCAACATCTTGGAGCGACCGTTTTAAAAGCATTAGCAGAAAGAAATAATCTAAATACAGCTGAGGTAGATGATATTATATGGGGCACTAGCTCTCAAAGAGGTCCTCAGGGTGGAGATCTAGGCAGGATGGCGGCTTTAGATGCCGGTTATGATGTAAAAGCAAGTGCAGTAACACTTGATAGGTTTTGTGGTTCCGGAATTACGAGTGTTAATATAGCCGCTGGTTCAGTTATGTCGGGTATGGAAGATCTCGTTATTGCTGGCGGAACCGAAATGATGTCTACATTTGGACAGGGAGGTAGTACCTCTTCACCATTTATAGATAGTGGTAATGCTAGATTAAGAGAAGTTCATCCGCAACCTCACCAAGGTGTTTGTGCTGATGCAATTTCAACATTAGAAAACATAAGCCGTGAAGCAGTAGATGAATTGGCTTTATTAAGCCAAAAAAATGCTGCTAAAGCGATTGAAGGTGGCCATTTTGATAAGTCTCTTGTGCCTGTTTATAAAGAGGATGGTACTTTAGCCCTTGATCATGAGGAATTTCCCCGACCAAATACCACCTTTGAGGCTTTATCCGAGTTGAAACCATCGTTTGATTCTCTAGCCGATTATCCGCTTGACGAAGATGGGACAACTTTTAGAAAATTAATTTTAAAAAAATATCCAGATTTAGAAATTAATCATGTTCATCATGCTGGAAATAGCTCTGGTGTTGTGGATGGTGCTGCCGCGTTATTATTGGCATCTCCAGATTATGCGAAAGCAAACGGAATGAAGCCTAGAGCAAAAATTAAGGCCATGGCAAATATGGGTGATTCACCTACACTCATGCTAAATGCCCCGGTACCGGCCGCTATAAAGGTATTAGAGAAGGCCGGCCTTACTCTTGATGATATAGATTTATTTGAAGTTAATGAGGCATTTTCAGTTGTAACTGAGAAATTTATTCGTGATTTAGATATTGATCGGGAAAAAATAAATGTAAATGGCGGAGCAATGGCCCTTGGTCATCCTATCGGAGCCACAGGTTCTATCCTCGTTAATACAGTTCTTGATGAATTGGAAAGAAGGGACGTTCAGTTTGGTCTTGTTACAATGTGTGCTGCCGGTGGAATGGCACCAGCGGTCATAATCGAAAGAGTTTAATCAAAGTCTAATTTTTTCTTCGGGATTTTTTTATGAGCGATCTTTCTGATCAGAAACCTATTATAAAAATAAAAGATCAAATAGGCTTAATTGGCGTTCTTTTGGCTGCCTTTAGCGCTCCTTTTACTATGGCTTTTAATATTGGGGCCGTCGCTGATCATTTTGTTAATTCTTCTAGAGGCGAGATTGGCACGATGGCTACACTCGAACTATTTTCTATTTCTTTAGTTTCTATAATTGTCTCACGGAATACACATCTTGTAAAAAGTAGACTTCCTTTTCTTGTTGGTGGTTTGATTGTTGTAATTGGTCATTTGCTTACAATTTATGCCCAAGATTTAAATATGGTTTTTCTTGCTCGTGTTGTTTCTGGTCTTGGTTCTGGAGCTATTGTTGCATCGGTCATGATTATAATTGTAAGAGGGCAAAATGCTCTAATGACTTTTGCTCTTCTAAATTCTGGGGTGGGGGTAGCTGGAGTGTTGTTATCTTTAATAGTACCTAGAATTATTAGCATCTATGGAATGGATGGGGCGTATTTTGTTCATCTCATTTTCTCATTGTTTATATTTGCTTTTATTCCCCTTATTTCCTCTTTGGGCGATAAGAAAGAAGAACAGTTACAGTTTCCCCCATATACTGGAAAAGCTGGATGGATTGCCATGTTTGGTGTAGCGCTTGCGTTCTTTGCTCATGGAGGATTATTTTCATTTGCAGCGAGAATAGGGGCTGATTTGTCCATTTCTATAATTACAATTGGGTATGCTTTCACTATCGGGGGAATATTAACAATAATAGGACCTTTAATAGCTGGATTTATTGGTGGTCGTTACGGAAGCATGCGACCCAGTGTATTTTTCTTAACCTTAATGATATTTGTAGCATTCTTTGTAGCCAATGCTTGGAATCCTGTGATTTTCTTTATTGCAATACCTATTTTTGGTCTTTTGCCTATAATGTGGACACCCTTTTTTCTTGGAGGTATTGCCGGTCTTGATTCTAGTGGGCGATTGGCAGCTGCTCATCCAGCCTTTGTAACAATGGGGGGAGCAATTGGACCAATGTTAATGGGGTATGTTTCTGATTATGGAGGTTTCTCAGCAATCGGATGGGTAGCAATGTTTTTTATCTTGATTAGTATTCCTATGGTTATCATCGGAACAAATGCTGCCGATCAAAAAAACTAATCTCTATAGAAAAATTATAAAAGTAAGTTATTATTAAACTCATAACGGAGGTTGGAAAATGTCACGTATTAAAAAACTGGAATTGGATGAATGGGATCAAGAATTGAGAGAAATGACCGCTGCCGATAGCGGAACTCCTCTGGAGCAGGGTATAATGCGTATGTTTGCCCACAAACCAGAAATATCGAAAGGACTAATTAATTTTGCAGGCGCCTTAAAGAAACACCGATCACTTCCGGATCGATTGGTTGAGCTAGTGCGTTTGAGGATCGCCTTTCATAATCAATGTAGAAGTTGTATGGCAATTCGTTATGAAGATGGAAGAAATGCCGGAATAGATGAAGATCTTGTATGTTCTTTGGAAAATCCCCAAGAGGCAAAAGATCTGTCAGATGCGGAAAAAGTAGCAATTCGATACGGAGAGCTTTTTGCAACAAATCATCTCGCTATCGATGATACAATTTATGATAATTTAAGAAAACATTTTTCTGAGGAAGAAATCGTTGAACTCTCAATGACGGTGGCCTGGTTTGTAGGATTTGGTCGTTTGGCAGCAACCTATCATATGGTAGAGGAGCTTCCCGAGGCTTTTAAGGACGATGAGGAAAAAACTTTAACTCCTTGGAACGAAGAATCGATAGTAGTTCGTTAATACGATCCCTCTGTTTTAAAGTTTTTGTTTGACCATATACCGCGAACAGACATTACAATCCAAAAAATACATGCCATGCTTAGAATTTCTAAACCAGCTGCATATTGAGCCGTAAAGGCGCAAATATTTCCTAAAATCATAATAATGAAGCCAACAAATCGTTGTTTCATCTTTGCGGAAGACAGCAAAGGAGCCGGCAAAAGCGTTCCAGTTACTACAGCAATTATTTCTATCCAATTCAAGATTTCCATTTTTTCTCCTAATCACAATTATAATCCGTATAAATAATAGAGTATTTAACCAGTCTTTCATCTATATTTGTATGCCCAATTTATGTTCATTAATTATTTGAAATTTAATGATGCCATGCCAAGAGTTAAATAAATTAAAATTGATACAATGATAAATTATCGAAGTTAAATTACTATTGAGTGAGTGTAATNAATGTTCTTTAATACAATTTNAATTTANGGAGAAAAAATGGCAAAAGTAAAAGACATAGAATCTGTTTTAGCNGAACAGGCTGTACGAAAAGCAGCCACGTGTTATTCCAGAGGAGTTGATAGATCGGATTTAGAGCTAATGAAGTCAGCCTTTCACTCCGATGCGGAAGTTCGATACGGTAGCTATGACGGACATTACGAGCAGTTTTGCAAGGATGTTGTTTCCGGTCAATCTGGTATGGAGTACACCACTCATACGGTAGTAAATGAATATTATGACATTGATGCAGCGAACAATTCTGGAAAAGGTGAGATTTATGTTTTAGCTTTTCTATCCGCAGGCGATTCCGAATACCTTGTAGCTGGAAGATATGTAGACAAATACGTTTCCCGTGATGGTGACTGGAGAATAAGTTTTCGACAATACATTTATGATTGGAGCAGAACATCCGATTATAGCGGATCCGACCCAAATAGTTTATTTGAGGCACTTACCTACAGAGGTAAACACACTATGGATGATTTGTCCTATCAGACCTTAGGGAAATAGTTATTAAGTGATTCAACCGCTCTATTAATGTTCAATCAAATGTTTTTTAACATTTGAATCAAATCCAGGATTAAGCTTTAATAATATTTCAGTTAGGAGGGAATATGGTTAAAGTTAAAAGTGTAGAAGATTTGTTAGCTGAACAAGCTGTTCGTAAAGCGGTTACTTGTTATTCAAGAGGTGCTGATAGATGCGATATTGATATTTTGAAGTCCGCTTTCCATGATGACGCTGAAGTTAAATACGGAAGTTATGACGGTCCATATGAGACATTTTGTCAAAATGTAGTGGATGGACATCATGCAATGAATTATACGACTCACACTGTTGTAAACGAATATTATGATATTGATGCTGAATTGGGAAAAGGTGTTGGTGAAGTATATGTTTTGGCCTTCTTATCCATGTCGCAATCTGGTGATGTTATGGATGTAAAGGAATATAAAGATACAAAGTCTGATGGTGGTTTTGATTATCTAGTAGCTGGAAGATATGTAGACAAATATGAATGTCGTGATGGCGATTGGCGAATTAGTCTTCGTCAGTATATGTATGATTGGAGCAGAACAACTGAACATACAGGACATGATCCCAATAAGTTATTTGAAGGGTTAATTTATAGAGGAAAACAAGATAAAGAGGATATATCTTACGAAATCCTAAAAGATTAATTTATCTTGCCGTATATCCGGCATCGACATTAAATTCGGATCCGGTGACATAGTTGGATTCATCCGAAGCCAAATAAACTGCACAATCTGCTATATCCAGGGCTTCTCCCATTCTTCCGAGAGGAATTGAGATTGTAAGATCGTTAGAGTTCCGATCCCTTCTAGCAACGACATCCGGATCATTCATATTGGTTCTCATATATCCCGGATGAATTGAATTGCATCGGACATTATGAGGACCGTATTCTACAGCCAAAGTTTTTGTTAGCAGACGTACTCCACCCTTGCTAGCGCTGTAAGCCGTGCAATTGCTCAAACCGACTTGTCCAGCAATGGAAGATACATTAATAAGGGAACCGCTTTGGGCTTTTCTCATATGAGAAATAACTGATTTGCATCCCAAAAATACCGATTTGAGGTTAACATTGAGCTGTTTGTCCCAATCCTCTTCGGAAATTTCCTCAAAGGGTTTAATGATTGCTATACCCGCATTATTGACAAGAATATCAATTTTTCCATACTTCTCAACAGTTGTGCTAACAACCTTTTCCCAACCTTTTGGCGAGGTGACATCATGTTCAATAAATATTGCCGCACCTTTTTTTTCCAATATCTCAGAAACGGTTTTCTCTCCGTTTTGCTTATCTATATCAGTTACAACAACTTTTGCTCCCTCTTCAGCAAAACGATGAGCTGTCGCATGTCCCAAACCGGGGTTGGATGCCCCACCTGTAACTATCGCAACTTTGTTATCTAATCTTCCCATTATTTTCTCCTTTAAACTAATGAACGATAAGAGCTAAAAAATTTTCGAATTTCCTTAACAAGAAATTCAGGTTCTTCCATTGGAGCAAAATGCCCTCCTTTTTCAGTAACATTCCAGTACTGCAGGTTATTTGCCTCGGCCATGAGTTTTTTTGGACGAAAGATTATGTCGCCTTCAAATATAGTAAAACCTACTGCGCTTTCTACTATTGGTGTACGATTATGTGACGCTTTCCAAATATTGTGCATTGCTTCATAATAATATCTTGCGGAGGTAACAAAGCTTTCTGATAACCAATAGATCATTGTTGTATTAATAAGATCATCTTTGGAAAATCGGCTTTCTATATCATTACCGCAATCACCCCACGACCGTCTTTTTTCGATCAACCATGCACACAATCCTATTGGTGAGTCATTCAATCCGTATGAGAGTGTTTGTGGTTTTGTAGCTTGTATTTGAAAATATCCGTTTCCTTCCGTCCAAAATTCTACATTTCTTAGGTGAAGTTTTTTTTCACTTTCAGAAAATTCATCCTCTGTGGGAACCGGCCTCTCAAAAAAATCCAGATTTATTGCAGTATGAGTATGTAAGGCTGGAACAATTTCAGAATATTTATGGCCTAGCTGTAAAGTTACTAAACTTCCCCAATCACCTCCATGTGCAAAGAATTTCTCATATCCGAGAACGTCTTTCATTAATGATACCCATAAATCAGAGGTTTCCCAAAAATTTATTCCTGTCTTTTTTAATGGCGTTGAAAAACCGTATCCTGGTAAGGAGGGGACGATTACATCAAAAGAGTCTTCATTATCTCCTCCATATTTTTCAGGATTTGCAAGTGGATCAATAATTTTTTGATAATCCCAGAATGTCCAAGGCCAACCATGAGATAAAATGATTGGTTTAGCATTTTTTCCGGAGCCTTTTACGTGGATAAAGTGGATAGGATTACCATCGATCTCGCATTTATAATGAGGGAAAGAATTAATTTTTTCTTCCTGATCACGCCAATTATAATTTTGAATCCAATATTTAAGAATTTCGGAAAGATAATTTCGTTCTGTTCCATACTTCCAGTCCTGATTTCCGAAGTCTTCAGATAATCTAGATTTTTTTAATCTCTCTTGAACATCATTTAATTTTTCTTCTTCTATATCTACTTTAAATGGAACAGCTTCAGTAGAATCATTCATAACTTTTCTCCAGATTATTACCTTAAAGATTATGCAGATATAACCGGAAGATTCAAAGAAAAAGCCCCCAGAAGATTATTCTTTTGGAGGCTTTTTAATTAGATTTAATTCTTGCTAGAAAGCAAACCGAATTCCACCGACCATACGCCGTCCGTAGGCCTCAACTTGGTTTGGATTCCATTCGTGACCAGAGTAACGAAGATCGGCTTCGTCTGTAATATTATTCACATCAAGAAAAATAGATGCTTGATAACCAGTCAGTTCTTCGAGATCGTATCTTAACGCGGCATCAAGACGCATTTGATGAGCCCAATAAACACCAGAATCGAGCCCGAATACAGCGCCTGTTTCTGTTTCATCAAGCCAGCGGTCTCTGTAGCGATACGTTAATCGAGCAGATAGACCATAATCCTCGTAGAATAAAGATACACTAAAATTTGTATCTGATTGTCCAGGTAGATTAAATTTAAAACCTTCAGGAGTGGTGTATTCTGAATCTATAAACGCCGCATTTGCTTCTACTCCGAAACCCGAGAAAAACCCCTCGATATAATTATCCAACCTTGCAATAAGGGCGATTTCGATACCATCGAGCGAACCGTCCTTACCATTACCGAAAGCCGCAAGATCCCATAGTTCTCCTGGTTCGGCAAGATTGGAATATATGGAACCAAGAACTTTTTCATTGGATTCGGAGATTACATTATCAATCTCACGATGGAATACCGTGACGGAAAAGAGACTTGCATCATCAAAATACCATTCAAAAGCTGCGTCAATTCCCCATGATTCTTCTTCCTCAAGATTAGGATTACCTCCTGTGATTGCTAGACCGACTTCACTAATTGATGCTGCGGCTCTTGCCTCAATATATGATGGTCTACTGATACCCGTAGAAAAGGAAACACGTAGCTTCTGTTCTTCGTTAAGATCATAATTAACATGAAGACTAGGTAGTATATTTGTATAAGACCTTTTGACCGCCAATGGAACTGAGACAGCCGATCTTACGACTATACTACTGTGTACATCCACAGCTACCTCTTCAGTTTCCAATTTTGAACCAATAGTTGTGTATTCGGTATCCTCAACACGAAGTCCCGCGATGATACTGCCCCATTCCATTTCAAAGGTTTGCATGATATAAGCTGAAAATAAAGTTTCTTCAATACTGATTTTCTCATCCTCAGGGAAATCAGAACGGGTAGCACCAGAAGCTTCTATACATGCTCGCAATGCCGGGTTGTCGGTGTAGTAACCTCCAACACCATTATCCATATCTGTATGCCAAAGGTCCTGTGCATAATCATTAACAACGCATTCTGTAGGATATGGATCATCAATAACTGTAGCAAGAGTTGCTCCACCACCAGTAGCCTCTCGGTCATCATACTTAAGTCCAAACTTCAATTGTCCCCTGCTATTCTCACGGCTGAGATCCAGCTTGATTTGATCAGTTTCGGTATAGAGTCCACCGACTGCATCCACTAACAATTGTACAGGATAGGCAACATCAGCAAAGGTCCCATCAAAGTTAACAATTGGCGCCTGTGGATCCGAAATGTCATAAGAGAGATTTTTAAGTTGACCACCGCCAATCAAATAGGGCAACGGTAGAAAAGTATCGAATGTTGTGTCGATTTTGCTGTAACTCGCTTCAATATCCCATTCGCCGACAGGAATGTCTATTCCTAAGGTATTCACTTCGGTTTTGTTAGTATATGTTCCGTATTCAAGGAGTCGTCTTGAACTGCCCGTGAACCCGGAACCAGTTTCAGGAGTGCCGCCACTAATGTAGACACGAAAATCGTTTCGTTGTTCTTTGTCTAAAAACTGCGTATTTAAAGAAGTGAAATGGACTCTGCCCCCGTTTTCGAGATACATTTCAATCGTCCCGCCGAAGGCTTCATCTTCTCTTTCAAGCTTATAATTTCTATAATCGATTCTGCTAGGAATTAAAGCCCCATCAGTGCCACTGTAAGTAGGTTCACGATTATCGGTGATCTGTTCGCGCATATTATGTGAACCATAAATCACAGCACCAAAACGATCGTTAGAATAAGAAATCCTTAGATTTTCTTTTTCAATGTCACCACTGCCCAGATCCTGTTCTCCCATACCTATCTCAAACGAGGTAGACCAACCGTCTATTTCCGATGGTTCAAATGTTTTGACATTAATATATCCAGAGATGGATTCTCCAGGCATATCAGCGGTTATGGCTTTATTGGCAACCACCTGAGAGGTGATCACGGCTGGGTAGGCATCAAATCTTGGTATTCTTCCGTTTTCTACACCAGGAATAGAAATACCGTTAAAGGCTGTCGTCGTATAGCGCTTAGGGGTTCCGCGAAAACTTACATAACGTGCTTGTCCTTGGTCCCTTTCTATAGAAATACCGGGAAGTCGACCAAGCGCATCAGCAAGATTCTGATCCGGAAACCGTCCTATGGCGTCTGCCGATATAATATCGGCGACGTTAGGCGCCGTACGTTTTGCTTCGATTGCAGCCTGTTGACTTGCTCTTATAGGTTTCCCTGTTACTATAATTTCTTCAATACCTTGGTTTGTACTCTCTTCCTCTTGAGCTGTTGCAACTCCAAAGAAAAGAAATGGTACAAATAAAAGAAAACCACCTCTAAAAAACATATTAATAAACTTCATGAAATTCCTCCACTTAAAATCAGTAATCTCTTTTAATAAATTCCCCTCTGCTATCTGAAAAAAAGAAAGCCCCACAAATTAGCGGATTAACAGAATAACTGTTTATAAGTCTAGCTTTAAAACTGAACATGTTCAAGTGATTGTCAATATTTGTGAGATTAAGATAGTGACTTAAGTCTCCTTTAATTTTTTATCCATTATTTTTCTGCCTGAAGAGGTTATAATAATTTTTGCAGAATATAATCTAATAATCTAAACATTATCCTTATGTTTATGTTATTTTGATCATAAAGGAGCTGTAAATGTTTTCTCGCTTTTTTATTTTTTTATCTCTTTTGATTGGATTGGAATTATTGAGTTCTAATCTAGCTCTTGCCGATTGGCGTGATGAGGTAAAAGAATTAAAAATTGGACTTTCTGGTGGAGAAAATGAGGCTGACAGGTTAAAAAATTATGAATGTTGGAGAGTATATCTCGAAGAGAAATTAGATATTCCTGTTAAATTTTTTCCTGCATCAGATGTTGCGGGAATAATTCATGGTTTATTGGGCAAAACCCTAGATTATGCGAGTGTTGGTCCTTCAGGATATGCGGCCATGTATATTGATGATCCCAATGCAGTTGAGCCTGTACTTACAGTACGAGAATCTGATGGTTCGATAGGATATAAATCTGCCATGTATGTTAGAAAGGATTCTAACATTTATTCTCTCGAAGATATGCGCGGAAGATCGATGGCTTGGTCTGATCCCAATACAACATCTGGATATCTAGTTCCCTCATATGAGTTGCATCAAAGAGGGCTCAACCCTTCAAAATTTTTTAGTCGGACTGGTTTTGCTGGAGGGCATGAGCAAGCAGTAATTGCAGTGCTAAACGGACAATATGATGCTGGAGCTACTTGGGTTTCAGGTCAGGGACCGGTTGAAGAAGGATATACTAGAGGAGTGTTCAGAAATATGATTAAAAAAGGTTTGCTCGATATGAGCAAGCTCCGAGTTATTTGGTTATCTGGATTTATCATGAATGGACCACACGTTGTTCGGAAGGACTTACCTGAAGATTTTAAGAAAGAACTAATCAATCATAACTTTAATTTAGCAGTGAGAGATAGGCAGTGTTTTGAAGAAATTACTATGGGTGAAAGCCAGGGCTTCATAAAAGTGAAGCATGAGAATTATGAAAATGTAGTTGAAGTACGTAGAATGATAAGAAACCTCAGACGCAATAGATAAGTGCCGAAAGAAAATACATATGATGATCACATCTTGGACTTAAACAAAGGTTTGGATTTTGCTTTTAGAAGGTTAGAAAAAGCCACGAAGAGCAGAGATGATGATCTGCGCTTTCTTGTATTAGCAACAATTGATTCTCGATTCAATCCCCAAACACGAACGGTTGTGATAAGAGAGTTCGATAAAGATAATTTATCTCTTCGATTCCATACAGACAGCAGATCAACAAAATTATTTGAGATTTCATCAAATAAGAACATTTCATTATTAGGATATGATAGTAAAAATAAATTGCAGATAAGAATTAGTGGTGAAGCTGAAATTATAAAGATAGATAAGATTTTAAAAGGAATATGGGGGAAAATGTACCCAATGAGCAGGGAGTGTTACAGGGTTACAGAGGCGCCAGGAAAGGAAGTCAATACAATTGATGAGGTTATTTTTGAAGAGGAAGGTATGGATGGAAATAATGGATTCAAGAATTTTTCAGTAGTGAATTGCCACATTACTTCATTGGAAACTCTATACCTTCACTCAGCAGGACATATTCGTTGTTTGTACGAAAATAATAACAACGAATTGACTGGCAAATGGATTGTTCCGTAAGTTAGCGTAATGACACTGAATTCGTCCTCATCAAATGATGTTATAATCGCCACTAATAATAAGACTTACCGGGGTCTGGGAGGTGATGATACTTACATAATTACGAAATTCGTACAGAACAATGCAAAAATAAATATTGTAGACACTGAGGGTCAAAATACCATTCAACTTGTTGAGGGATTAACGATTTTCTCTACGACATTTGCTTCCAACGCCGTGTCATTAGAATTAACTAATGGAGCAGTGATAACAATTAATGGTACTGACAATTTTTCTTTTGATCTTGGTGGAAATTTAACCAAAACAACTAGTGCAATGTCAGTAGACTTCCCATCATTTGCTGATTCTTTTGGTGTTTCAAATCTTCCAGAAAAAGGCATCTTACAAGGTAAAAGCGGTATAGAAGTATCTTCTCAGAATCTAATAGAAGCATCATCAGACAACTTTTCATGGAAGCTTAATTCACCCGAATCGTCTGGCTTTCGTTCAGAAGATGTTGATGCATTAATGAACTATTTAAAGACTCCGAGTTTGTCTACACAGGCGGCGATTTTAATCAAGGGTAACAACATTATTGCAGAATATTATTCTGATGCTTTTGATAACAAAAGCATGGCGACCAGCTGGTCGGTGGCGAAAAGTTTTGCATCCACTGTTGTTGGTGTAGCTAACGATGAGGGTTATATTTTGTCGGTTAATGATCCTATTACAAATTATATACCACAATGGGAAAATACCGAAAAAGATACCATCTCTTTGAAACAACTTCTGGGTATGCGATCTGGAATGGTCGATTCCGTGGTTTCAGTTTATTACAGCTCTGACATGGTATCCCAATCTTTGGGAAGAAGTATAACAAATGAACCCGGTAGCGTATTTAGTTACTCTAATGAAGACTCTATGTTGCTAGGACATATTGTGGAGAATGCTACTGGAATGAAATTCCAGGACTATGCTGACAGTCGTTTATTTGATCCTTTGGGTATTAACGAAACCTGGTGGACAGACCAGGCGGGTAATACTTTGACATATGCCGGTCTCGACATGACCCCTCGTGAATTTGCTCGTTTTGGCCTTATGGTTGCGCAAGAAGGAAGATGGCAAGGTCAGCAAATAGTTTCTTCATCTTGGTTGGATGTGGCAACTCAAACATATGACGATATAGCTAATTATGGATTTCAATGGTGGACGAGCAATACTTATCCTTTTTTTCAGGCTCTCGGACTTGATGGTCAATATATTTATGTTTGGCCAGATACCGACATAGTTTTGGTTCGGTTTACGTTTTACGAACATATTGGTGAGGGGTCAACTGTACGTGTAGTTCGAGGTGATGATAATGACATTTCCTATCATTCAACTACCAGTGGAAATGCTAATGGAAGTATATTGGCATCATTGTTTAATGATGCGGGAAAAGAAACACAAAACGAAGAAAAGGACTCGCATGAAATCATAGTTCCTACCGGTAAATCTACTTACAGAGGTTTAGAGGGAAATGATACCTATATCATTTCAAAAGCTATAAACTCAAATGCAGTCATTAATATTGTTGATACAGAGGGTGAAAACACCGTTCAACTAGTTGACGGATTAACAATTTCTTCATCAAAATTTGCTTCGAATGCAGTTTCATTAAGTTTATCAAATGGCGCTTCGATTACAATAAGTGGAGCCGACAAATTCTCATTTGATATAGGGGGAAATGCCACAACCGCTATTGAAGCTATAGAAAAAGATTTTTTATCCTTTGCTAAGATGTTTGGCGTGGAAGATCTTCCAGAAAGCGGAACCTTGAGCGGGAGCACAAATCAGACAGTATCAGAAAGAATCCTTACAGATTCACCTGTCTCTTTTGCGGAATTTGATATAATTATAGTCTCTTCAGACTTTGGATAACCAGATGATAGATATTAACGAATATTCAGAAAAGATGAGGAACGCACCTCTTTTTCAGGGCATGGGCTTTCAAAGAGTTATTAGCTTAGGAGAGGAAGGAGCAGCAAAATTTGAATTTAAGGCGGAAGAACGTCATTGCCATTCGGGAAATATTGTACAAGGCGGTTACGTGACCGGGTGGATTGATACAACTATGGCGCATGCCGCAATGGCTAAAACTAATTTTGGTTCTAATCCCTTAACACTGGAGTTGAAAGTTAGTTTTTTAAGATCCGCTCACCCTGGTATTTTGACAACATCGGCTTCAGTTATTAAGCTTGGGAAAACCATGGCTTTTTTGGAGGGGAGTCTGATCGATGACGAAGGAAATATTGTTGCCAAAGGATCGTCAACCAACCGACTTATTCCGAGGTGATATGTTATCAAATGGATTAATCAAAACTTTTATTATTTTAAGTTCTGTTTTAGTGTTTGCTTGCAGTGAAAGTGAAGATATGAAAAACCCTTTTTATACATCTTATGAGACTGATTTTGAGGTGCCGCCTTTTAGTGATATCAAGGACGAGCATTTTCTTCCCGCCTTTGAGAAAGGTATGAAAGAACATAATCTCGAAATCCAATCAATAATTGATAACGATAACACACCTTCTTTCGAAAATGTTATTGTTGCGTTAGAAAGATCTGGTGATCTGTTAAATAAAGTGGGTGCAGTATTTTTCAATATTTCCCAATCTAATACAAATAAAAATTTAGAGAATATAGAAAGAAAAATATCACCCCGATTAACTCAGCATTATGATGCAATTAGTTTGAATCCTAAAATTTTTAGAAAGGTAAAGAATCTCTGGGATAATATTGACCATTTAAATCTCAATAACGAGCAGAAGAAACTTTTAGAAGAAAATTACAAACAATTTGTTAGAAACGGTTCTCTTTTAAAGGGAGAAGACAAGAAAAGGTATGCAGATATTAATCAGAATATTTCGGAGCTATCAGTACAGTTTGCACAAAATCTTTTAGCTGAAACAAACGGTTTTGAATTAATTTTAGACGAGGGTGACTTATCAGGTTTACCTCAAGACGTTATTGATTTAGCTGGTCAAGAGGCTATAAGAAGGGCCGAAGAAGCGACCAAGGAGGAGAATAGGAAGAAATACAAAGAAAAATATGTTTTCACTCCCCATAGAAGCAGTATGTATCCTTTTTTAACTTATTCCACAAGAAGAGACCTAAGGGAGCAGCTTTATAAGGCTTATATTATGAGAGGAGATAATAACAATCAAAACGATAATAAGAAGATCGTTTCTAAAATTGCTTCGCTTCGAGTTGAGAGAGCTAATCTATTAGGTTTTAAATCACATGCGCATTACTCTCTCGATGATAAAATGGCCAAGACGCCAGAAGCTGTTTATGAACTGCTTTATCAACTATGGGATCCTGCGCTCGCAAGAGCTAAAAACGAATTACAAGAAATGCAAGATATAGTTGATAGGGAGGGTCATAACTTTGAGGTTGCTTCTTGGGACTGGTGGCACTATTCGGAAAAAGTCCGGAAAGAAAAATACGATCTAGATGAAGAAGAAATCAAAGTCTATTTCAGTCTTGATAACGCTATTAAAGGGATATTTACAACGGCCAATAAACTTTTTGGTCTTACTTTTCATGAAATCGAAGATATTGATCTTTATCATCCCGATGCAAGAATATGGGAGGTAAAGGATAAAGACGGAAGTCATATTGGAACGTACATTGGTGATTACTTCACTCGACCTAGCAAAAGGGGCGGTGCATGGATGAGCACATTCAAAGATCAATCCAACCTTGATGGCCGTGAGAGACCTATAGTTTCGAATGTATGCAACTTTCCACCACCATCTTCCGGAAAACCATCTTTGTTAAGCTTTGAGCATGTCACAACATTGTTTCACGAGTTTGGACATGGGTTGCATGGATTGCTAACAAATGTAACTTATGAAAGTCTTTCTGGAACTTCTGTAACACGAGATTTTGTTGAATTTCCTTCCCAGGTTCTTGAGCACTGGGCTAGTGAACCAGAGTTACTAAAAGTTTATGCGAAACACTACGAAACAGGAGAGACGATCCCCGAAGAATTGATTAACAAAATGGTTGAGGCAGGTAAATTTAATCAAGGTTTTGCCAACGCAGAATATTTGGCAGCATCTTTTCTGGATATGGATTGGCATACCCTCGAAACCAGTAAAATTCAAGATACTGTTTCTTTTGAGAAATCTTCACTTGAAAAGATTGGGTTGATTGATGAAATAGTATCCAGATATAGAACGACTTATTTTCAACATATTTTTTCGAGCGGATATTCTGCAGGATATTACAGTTATATATGGGCTGCCGTTTTAGACTCTGATGCCTTTGATGCATTCAAACAATCGTCGGATATTTTTAATCCAAAATTAGCTGATAACTATCGTCAGTTTATTCTTGAAGCAGGAGGAACCGAAGATCCTATGGTGTTGTATGAAAAATTTAGGGGTCAAAAACCTACCATTGATGCTTTGTTAGAAGACAGAGGCTTGAACTAATTCTCCTATTTAAGGTTCTGGCTATAAAATTTAAATTGGTATAAAAGGTAATTAGTTCACATTGGAAAGATAGATTATGAACAATTTTAAAGAATTTCTAAGGGCTTCTTGGTTACTGATGTTCTGTCTCATCCTATCGAGATTTTTGGGTCTACCAGCAAATTTTACCCCTATATTAGCCTGTGCAGCATTTACTCCTTTCTTGACTGAAAATAAGATTTTACAAAGGTTTCTTCCTTTAGGGATTTTGTTGGTAACGGATCCCTTTCTAGGTCTTTATTCTGAAATGCCGGTGGTTTATCTTTGTATTTTATTGACCAGTATTATTGCGGGTTCCTTCCAAAATTATAATTTCAAAAATTTGATTTTTACCGGATTAATGGGTGTTGGCACCTGGCATCTCTTCGTAAATTTTGCAGTGTGGTATTCCGGTCATTCTACAAATGATCTTTTTAATACCTATATTTTAGCTATGCCGTTTGATTTTCGGCTTTTATTGAGTACCTTGGTTTTTTCCTTACTTTTTTACAGTTTAAGAAACGTCCTTGGAAAA
>PCCF01000012.1 GCA_002731945.1 Rhodobiaceae bacterium
TGAATAGAAATAGAAAAAAATGTTATAAGAAGAAAAATCAAAGTTTCTTTCATAATCAAATCCCCCAACGAAAAGCAAATTAAAACATTAGTTAATTTATTTAAATGTAAAGAAATAATAAAATCCATATAAATAATAAGAATAATTCATATACATTATCATAACTCTGAGATTTCCTTCTCGCTCATACCTATATCCAATAGAATTTCTCTCTTATGCTCACCTAAAAGGGGTGCGGGAGATTGTATTTTAGCTTCCGTTTTAGAAAATTTTGCGGCAGGTCTGGCCTGTCGTATTATGCCGGAAGTTGGGTGATTGTATTCTTCAATTATTTCATTCACAATTATTTGTTCGTGTTCCAGAAGGGCTGACCTTTCTAAAACAGGTGCGCATGGCACATCATGAAGATCAAAAATCTTAAGCCATTCTTCTGCCGACTTATTTCTCAGAACTTTTTGAGTTTCATGAAATCTTTCTGGTGCATTAACCACTCTTTTTGTTGGTGTATCAAATCTTTCGTCACTTATCCACTCTTCTTTATCTAGCGAAATACATAAACCTTCCCACTCTGAATCCGCTACTGCACCAACAGTTATGTAGTTATCTTTTGTTTCATAAACCAAATCTTGGGATAATTTCTTATCTGGAGAAAATTTTTCCTCTCTATTGAATGTCAAATGTACCAATCCCTCCGGCCATAGAAAATTAATCATTGAATCCAACATTGAAAGGCGGACATGTTGACCTATTCCTTTTCTTTCTTTAGCTAAAAGCGCAGCTGTTATAGCCTGTGCGGCAGTAAGGGCCGTAACTTTATCAGGTACAATCGTCCTAACCATCCTAGGTCGGCCAGTCTCGCGATCCGATTGAATAGACGCTAATCCAGATAAGGCCTGTATAACTGGATCGTATACTCTTTTTTTTGAGTACGGACCTTCCTCCCCAAATCCTGATATTGAAACATAGACTATATCTTCTTTAATCTTCCTTACTTCTTCTTCACCGAAACCCATTCTTTCAATGGCCCCTGGTCTAAAATTTTGAATAAAGCAATCCGCAGTAATTATTATTTTTTTCAACACCTCTTTTCCGCTTTCGCTCTTAAGATCCAGATTAATTGATTTTTTTCCTCGATTTACTGTTAGAAACGTTCCAGTCAATCCTTTATCACCAAAACCAACATGTCTAACTATGTCTCCATTCTTTGGTTCGACTTTTATAACCTCAGCTCCTTGGTCAGCCAAAAGCATAGTTGCAACTGGACCAGAGATCATACTGGTTAAATCAACTATCTTTATCCCGTCCAAAGGTCCTGTCAAAAGGGATTGTCTCCCAAATATTTGTTATATGTTATATTAGAGAATTTAATTTATAGTAATAATAATGAATAAGCCATTGCCAATATCGTGTTTTATTATTGCTGAAAATGAGTCGGATAGGATAGGAAAAACTATTAGGTCCGTTTCAGGTCTCGTTGAAGAGATTATAGTAGTGGATTCAGGATCATCTGATGGAACTCCAAAAATTGCCGAAGAATTAGGGGCAAAAGTTTTCTTCAATGATTGGAAGGGTTATGGTCCGCAGAAAAGGTTTGGGGAAGAATGTTGCAATAACAATTGGATTTTAAATCTGGACGCAGACGAGTATTTATCAGATGACATTAAAAATGAAATATATGAAATTTTTCAAGACTACCAACCAAAATTTCACTTTTATTCTTTAAAGGTTGTACCCATTTATCCCAATTGGTCACGACCAAGATTATTATCAGCACATCATAAATGTGTAAGATTGTATAATAAGAATTACGGTCGTTTCTCAGACTCGCCAGTGCATGATTCCGTCCAAGTTGCACAACATCAAGTTAAAAATTTAAAAAAACCTGTTTTTCATAATTCGGTAAGGTCCATCAAACATCTTATTGAAAAAGAAAATAATTATATTATGCTTCAATCCTTAACCCTTAAGGGAAAAAATAAATTTCTTCTTTTTATTAGATTGTTTACCGAGTTACCCTTCGCTTTTTTTAAATACTATATAATAAGAAGGCATTTTACCGGCGCCTTTTCAGGTTTAATTACAGCTGGCATCTTAGCGTACTTCCGATGGAAGAGAATATTTGTACTCTTTAAAAAAAATTAAATTATCATTCATTAGAAAAAATATGTTCACAAATTTTTGAAGAAACCCAATCAAACACACCTGGGGGTAAATCGTGCCCCCAACCTTCAAGAATCTCGAGTCTTGCATTTGGGATCAATTTTGCAGTATCAATTCCGCCTTCGACAGGAACAAGATTATCCGAGTCACCATGCAATACAAGAGTAGGCGAAATGATTTTTTTAAGTCTTTCAACTCGGCTTCCGTCATGACCAATAGCTGCGTATTGTCTTGTTTGTCCCTCGGGATAAAACATTCTTTCATAAGATGCGGTATAATTTTCTAGAAGTTTTTTTTCAGGTGTCGAAAATTTAGGAGAAGACCATAATTTTCTAGTTTCCATATTATAGTTTATGATTGATGAAATATCATTATTCTTTGGAGAACCCGTTAACCCCTCTCTTACCTTCTTTGATATTCTTGGGAGATCTGGATTATTACTTGTAGACATCATAGAAGTAAGACTACGGCAAATCTCCGGATAATTATATGCAAACAATTGTGCTATCATACCGCCCATCGATGTTCCCAAAACATGGGCACTTCGAATATCTAGAACTTTCAAGACACTTTCTGCATCCGCTGCCATATCATTAAGCGTGTAAGGAACGGTTGGTTTCTTTGTGATTTTTAAATCTATATCACTTGAAAATGAATATTTCCATATATCCCTCATATTAGAAATCTTATGGCCAGAGAATTTATGACTTAAACCTACATCTCGATTATCAAAAATTATTACTCTTATGTCTTTTTCCAAAAATTTGTCTATAAATTCAAGTGACCAATTGATTAATTGAGATCCGAATCCGTTTATCATGAGCAAAGGGATGCCATTTTTCGGTCCGAAATCCTCAACTTCAATCTCAATGCTATTTGCAATGATTCTCATAATTTAATTAAGAAACGTTCCTATCTTTTCCTATCCAATAAGGATCGCGTAACTCTCTTCTTAGAATCTTTCCCCCAGGATTTCTCGGTAATTCTTCAATAAAGTCTATAGATTTTGGGCACTTATACCCTGCAATCTTGGTTCTAGTGAAACCAATAATTTCTTCATCAGAAAGATTTGAACTTGCATCAAGAACAATTACACCTTTTACAGCTTCTCCCCATTTTTCGTCAGGAACACCTATTACTGCTGCATCAGATATTTCAGGATGGGCCATAAGAGCGTTCTCCACCTCCGCCGGATAAATATTTTCACCGCCTGAAACAATCATATCCTTAACTCTATCATGAATATAGAGGAAACCTTCTTCGTCAAAATAACCAGCATCTCCAGTATAAAACCAATCATTTATAATAGATTCTGCATTCGCTTCGGGCTTATTCCAGTAGCCTTTCATTATACATTTACCCTTTATAATAATCTCCCCGACCTCGCTAACGGGAAGCTCATTATTATCTCGATCTACGACTTTCACCTCAACTCGCGGGTAAGGCTTTCCACATGAACGTAGTTTTCCTTTTTCAGGGACGTGATCTTTAGGTTCCATTGTTGTACCTAAACCTGTCGTCTCAGTAAGACCATAAACTTGCCAAAAATCACATCCCATAACATCTATAGCCTTGACAAGGGTATCTTCAGCAATAGGGGATGCTCCGTATATAACTTGTCGCAAAGAAGAAAAATCCGTCTTATCACAATTCGGGTGCTGAAGAAGAAACAAAATAATAGCGGGAACCAGCAAAGCAAGTTCAATTTTTTCTGATTCTATTAGGCTAAGGATAAG
The DNA here is from genome assembly GCA_002731945.1 of Rhodobiaceae bacterium. GTDB lineage: Bacteria > Pseudomonadota > Alphaproteobacteria > MED-G09 > MED-G09. Next base: position 3,897 of record PCCF01000012.1, read on the forward strand.
TTCTGGATCAACCTCAGGAATTATTATGTTTTTGCATCCAAATACGATGCCCATAACACCCATATTAGTTCCAGCTATATGAAAAACAGGTGAACAGACTAAATTGACTGAACCTTCATACCACTCTTTCCCCCATGTCTCATCGATGATGGAAATTGCATCAATATAATTTTCGTTTGTAATTTGAACTCCCTTGGGGTGACCTGTCGTACCTGAGGTGTATAATTGTATTACATCGTCTTGAAGGTGAGATTCCATTTCTGGATCTTCCGCCTTTTGACTGTCTCTCCATGAGATATAATCTACCCAGGAATTTTTGGATTCCCCCATAGTGATAATTTTTTTGAGAGTAGGTATTTCATCTTTTATTTGTTCTACCAAATTATAAAATTCTGGGCCCACGAATAAAATTTCGCTTTTAGAGTCATTGAGTACATAAGAAACCTCTGGTGGAGCTAACCTCCAGTTTACGCCCACTGTAACTGTTCTCGATTTCATCGTTCCGTATAAGAATTCAAAGAAATAATCTGAGTTCTTTGCAAGGAATGCAACCCTAGAATTTGGCATGCATCCTTCTTTAATTATGCCCATTGCAACCTTATTAGCGTTCTGATCATATTCCCTATAGGTAAACTCACGACCTTGAAATTTACTAACCATTAGGTCAGGTGTTTCTTTTGCCCGCAACCTAAAGATATCAACCAATGATCCTTTCAAAGGTAATCTGTTCATCATTCTCTCCTGAAAAAAAATTTGCAGTTAAATCATAAACACTCAATTAAATAGGTCAACAGAGCTAAAACTTAACTTTTTCATTTTTTATCTTTTCAAATTTCTCATCGTTCAAATCTATATAGGTTTTATTTTGATTATCAATAATGTAAATGGGGTCAGAAACTTTAGATGGATCATAGCCCTCTCTTACAAGCTCCACTTTCCTGTGCTTAAAGGTTCCAGTTACCTCAATTTGCTTTTTAATTCTTAACATTAATGGCACGGCGTAAGAAGGTAATGATTTACTTAAATCAAAATATAGATCTTTCAAATCAATATCTTCATCTATAACCAAGGCTGCCATACCTGCTTTGCCATCATTTCCAGGAATTGAAACACCGTAAACATTGGCCTCTTTTATGCCTTTAATATTTGAAAAGGCAAAAGCTACTTCTGAAGTGGCAACATTTTCTCCTTTCCACCTGAATGTATCTCCAATTCTATCTATAAAATAAAAATAGCCGTCTTTATCAGTACTGAGTAAATCACCAGATTGAAACCACTGATCACCTTCCTCAAAAACGTTTCGCAGGATTTTCTTTTCTGTAGCTTGCTTATCAACATAACCATCGAATCCTCCTACATCCAAATCAATTTTGCCAAGGGCTTCACCAGGCTCGCCATATTCACAGAGAATGCAATAGCCCTGCTTGTTCCTTATTGGCTCTCCTCTCTCAATATCAAATTTTACTATTTCTACGTTCATTGTAGACTTCATATAATTAGGTATTCTTCCAATAGCGCCTGTCTTTCCATCAAAATTAATCAATGAAAAGGTTCCTTCGGTGGCCCCATAAAATTCCACGATTTTTTTTATTCCGAATCTCTTTTTAAATGAATCCCAAATATCTGGCCGCAAACCGTTTCCTGCTGCAATTCTTAAATTATGAGATTTTTCATATTCATTGTGGGGTGCATTTAGAAGATACCTGCATAATTCGCCTATATATTGAAATATAGTCACTTTATAACGGTCAACATCCTCCCAAAACTCTTTCACTGAAAATTTTCTACGCAAAACCAAAGATGCCCCAGTTGTTAGGGCAATACCCACAGCTACTACCCCTCCTGCTGAGTGATAAAGAGGTAATACGTTATAAATCTTGTCACTTTTTTTTGGTGATATTGCTGCAATGAAGGTCATAGGCATTAAGCGGAGTCTTTTATGTGAGATTGAAGCGGCCTTGGGATCACCCGTTGTTCCAGAGGTATAAATATAAAGCGCTACATCATTATTTGTCACCTCATAATCAAGATTGGGAAAAATTTTAGAATTATTCAAAACTGTATCGTTAAGGTTGTTATAATCCGAAGAGACTTTTTTACCCTCTATCCAAACTTGAAGATTTTCTCTTATAACATCATTAACCGAATGAAAATTGTTAACCATCTCCTCCCCAATAATAATATGTTTAGCTGAAGAAATACTTAAGGAATGGTCTAGCGGATGTCCTTTTAAGTTTGTGTTAATTAAAGCTACGGTTCCACCTATTTGTGTAATCCCTATCCAGACAATTAAAAATTCTGGTCTATTCTCCATCAAAAGAGCAACGACATCACCTCGTTTTAGACCATTTTTAAGAAACCAATGAGAGTATTGATTTGCTCTAAAAATTAATTGCTGATAAGTGACTTTTTCATCTTCAAAGTAAACCGCTACTTGCTTGGGGGTTTTTTTTGCATGCTCGGCAATTTGTTTAGGAAAGATTTCGTCCTCAACTTCGTTAACTCTCTTTAATCGGGGTATAATTTTTCTTAGGACTAATAAATATATTACTTCTCTTCTTAATTTTTTTAGCATAAAAAAACCTTTTTTAACCAAGAAGAAATTCTTGATGCGCTTTCTCAAAACCGGGAGGTAAACTATCATCCGGCTTCCCATTAAGTTCCCACAATGGTCGCTTCAAAATTTTTGGAAATTTAATTATTATTTCAATGGTTTCAACCTCAAAATTATCACTTAATTCATTCTTAATCTCGTGCCAAGTCTTGCTCTTTTTGTTGACTAATTTTTCTGGACCATGACAATTAATCCAATTTTTTATTATATCTTTTTTTAATTGAAATTCATTAAGATCAAAAAAATTATTTTCTATGTTCTGGGAAAGAAGCCAATTAAGGGTTTTTCGACAACGGTCACAATTTTTTAGGCCATACACACTTATCATAATATTTAGACTAAACTGCTACGGCCTGTTCTTCCGCTACATCTTCTTCTAAAGCAATATATTTTCTTAGAATTTCTTGATATAAGGAAGGCTTTTTACTGTTTAATTGCTCTCTAACTTCTACAAGAGGTAATTCAAGGAGTTTCTCCCAATCCTCATAAGCCCAAAATGTAGCTTCTTTACCAAGTCTGTACCCTTGACGAATGACTTTTCTCAAAGGCATTTCGCTTTTCGAAGATCTTCCTACTTGCCAATATCCATATAAAACAATAGCACCAATGCCACGGTTCTTTCCTTGTGCATAAGTAAAAGCTAAAAGGCTTAACTCGCCCAGAGCGTCTCGTCCATATCCTGTTGTAACGTGCCAAAGATCATGCATGTCCCTCAATCTCTTATTAAACAGGTGTTCTTCATCACTAGTATTTTTATGTCTTGGGTATATCTCACTAGCTTCCGCCAATTCATCTGCTGTCAGATCTTCATCATGTACAAATCGGAAATATTTATACCCCAAGGTATCCTTAGGAAGTTTTGCAAGATAGTCTCTGTTTTTTAAAATATCTATGAGATGAATCCGATCTTTTAAGATTCTTTTTCCTACATTGGATTTCTTAAAATCTTTAAAATATCTATTTCTTGGACCTTTAAGTGCCTCAATAATATGAAAAACCTGAACAGTATCTTCTTTATTGGCACTTAAAGCTCGCAAAGCCTTAAAAGCCTTAAAAGGTTTAATTCTTTTTGCCCAAGTGTATTTAAAGAAGTTTAAGAACTCATTAAACATTTGTTTTGCCTTATATTATAAAAATTAAATACAATATAAAGGAAATTAGCAAATATTAGGAATTAATTCAATTTTCTATTACTGTAAAAGATATTTAAATGATTAAAATCAAAGCGGGTGTGGCGGAACTGGTAGACGCGCCAGACTCAAAATCTGGTTCCGGCAACGGAGTGGGAGTTCGAGTCTCCCCACCCGCACCAACAAAAATATAGATTAATGTTAGATTTACACGGAAAAATTCTAAAATTAGCGAAAAGTAGAAGTGCTGAATGGATTTTAGCTATTGTATCCTTTTCAGAAAGTATATTTTTTCCTATCCCCCCCGACACATTGATTATACCCATGGTGTTAGCCAACCAAAAAAGAGTATTTAAAATAGCTTTTACAGCAACTTTTTTTTCTGTTTTTGGAGGTATGATTGGATATTTAATAGGTTTATTTTTTTCGAAGAAATTGGATATAGATTAATCATTTCTCTTGGCTTAGGTGAACAATTTACTTTATTTAAAGAAATTTTAGAACAATACGGATATTTGTTCATTTTTGTCTCAGGAATAACGCCTGTTCCCTACAAGATTGCCACAATATCTTCAGGTTTCTTAGGAATACCCTTACATATCTTCGTTATAGCCAGTATTTTTTCTCGAGGTTTAAGATTTTATTTAGTTTCGTTAATTTGTATGAAGATAGGCCAAAGGGCTGAAGACTTTATAAAAAGATATTTCGTATTTGTTTCTTTGATATTGGTTGTAGTTATGGCAATACTATTTTTCTTGGGTCAAATTTTATATGAAAACTAGCACTAAAATAGCTCTATTCGCCTTCCTAATACTTTTATCAGTTCATATTTTAGAATGGATTGGCTATACCCCTTGTGACCTTTGTTTGAAGCAACGTTGGGCATGGTATTTTGTTTTAATAATAAGCACTATCTCATCCGCTTTTGAAGATAGCAGAATTAAGTTAGTATTTTATGCTATTTCCTTGATTCTCTATGCAAATGCAGCTTTTGCAATCTGGCATGCCGGGATTGAATGGAATTTTTGGGAAGGACCCCAAACTTGTAACATACAATCATCTTCTTTGGGGGATGATTTTCTTAATGATCTTAAGTCAAACGATAAGTTTGTTCCTTGCAATGAGACACCGTTGAGAGTACTTGGTTTATCTCTTGCAGCTTATAATGCGATAGCTTCGATATTAATAGCTTCATTTGCGATACTGAACATTAAGAAGAAAAATGGAAAATAAAAGATTAGAAGAAATTATTCGTGTGGATCATGCAGGAGAACATGGCGCAACCTCAATCTATAAAGGAACAATTGATGTGCTTAATATACTTGGAGATGAAAAAACAAAAAAAATTATCTCTGAGATAGCTGAAGGTGAAACTGCTCATGTAAAAGAATTTGATAATTTAATTAGAAAAAGATCCATAAGACCTACAGCATTTTTGCCCTTTTGGAAGTTGACAGGATATTCTCTTGGAGCAATTACTGCCTTAGCCGGTAAGGATGCAATTATGGCTTGCACAGAAGCTGTCGAAGAAGTTATTGATAAACATTATTCTGATCAGATTAAAGAAATAGAAAAATCTAAGATTGAAAAAGAATTTCTATTCACTTTAAAAAAATTTCACTCCGACGAAGTGGAGCACAAAACAAAAGCTAAAGATGAATCTGGAAAAAATTCAGTCCTACTAAATTCTTTTAAAGAAATAGTCAAGATTGGTTGTAAGGGGGCAATAAAAATTTCTGAGAAAATTTAAGCTTCTAATTCAACATCCCAATAAAGAAAATCCAACCAACTATCATGAAGGTAATTAGGTGGAAAAAGTTTTCCATTCTTATGCAATTCGTTTACATTTGGTTTATAAGGCCATTGATTAGGGTGCATTCCGGCCTCTTTAAATAACCTATTAGATTTTATTAAATTACAAGATGAGCATGCCGTTATCACGTTTTTCCAAGTTGTCTTACCGCCAAGAGATTTAGGAACAAGATGATCAAAAGTAAGATTCTCTTTAGAACCACAATATTGACAAGTAAATCGGTCTCTTAAAAAAAGATTAAAACGTGTGAAAGCAGGCCACTCTGGTGGTTTAATATAATCTTTCAGAGAAACAACTGATGGTAACTCTAATTCTACACTTGGAGATCTAACTATAACGTCATATGAAGAAACAATATTTACTCTATTAAGAAAAACTGCCTTAACTGAATCCTGCCATGACCATAAGGATAAAGGATAATAAGACAAAGGCCGATAGTCAGCATTTAAAACTAGAGCGGGACAAGCATTCGGATGTGTTGATGTAGCTACAGACATGTTTCAAAATCTCAAATTTCTTTTCTCTCATTTTAGTAGTTTTGATTCTATCAAAAGTTTACAATATTTAAACTAAAAATTATGTAAACAAATAATGACAACTTATAAAACAAGATTTGCTCCAAGTCCGACAGGTTACTTACATTTAGGGCACGCCTTTTCAGCTATAATAGCTTCAGAGTTGGCAGAAAAAAGTTCTGGTAATTTTTATTTGAGAATAGAAGATATTGATCTTGGTAGAAGTAAAATAAATTATGAAGAAACAATTTATGAAGATTTAGAATGGCTAGGATTAAAATATGAAAAACAAGTAAGACGACAATCAGAACATTTTAAAACTTACGAAGAATATTTAAAAAAACTAAGAGATTACGGCCTAATATACCCATGTTGGGCCACAAGATCAGAAATAAAGAAAATAATTTTATCCGGCGGTAAAAAAGCATCCTCTTGGCCTCTTGATCCTGATGGTCAATATATATATCCCGAAATATACAAAGGTATTTCAGCCTCTCGTAAATCAAGATTAATGTTGAGCGGAAAAGATTTTTCATGGAGAATCGACATAAAAAAAGCGATATCTTTTGCTGAATCAAAAATTAAATCAAAAATTAGTTTTGATGAGATTGGACTAGAACCAAAAGGAATAAGATCTGCTGAACCAAAACTTTATGGAGACCTAATTATAGCTCGAAAAGACATACCCACATCTTATCACCTGTCCGTCACCGTTGATGATTCCATCCAGAATATAAATTTAGTGACACGCGGATTGGATTTGTATCCCTCAACTTCAATACATAGATTATTGCAAATTATCTTAGACTTACCCGAACCAAAGTGGTTTCATCATAATCTTCTAAGAGATAAGAATGGCCAAAAATTGTCGAAATCAACAAATTCAACTTCCTTAAAATCTTTTAGAAACAAAGGAACCACTAGGGGAGAAATAAGTAAACTTATCAAAAAAATAGACCCTTTTCCTTTAAATGAAGTTTATGCTACTAAGCAAACATAGTAGCTGAATAATTATTATGGAAAACCAATCGACAATTAATAAACTGGAACTAATTGCACAAAGCGTTCAAGAAATTGCGCGTTCAGCGCGTAAGGTAAATGCTTCACTAGTGAAAGAAAAGGGTATTGAACATAATCAACAGCTCACACACGGTTTTGCATGGTACGCGACTTATGCTGAAACCATTACACAAACTGTTAATTGGGTAAAAGAGTTAAATAAAAAAAACATATTAACCGATTATGAAATGGGAATTGCAAAAATTGGCATTGGAGAATATTGCCTTCAAGTGATGCATGGAATACCCATGAGCCAATCGGAAATAATTAGACCCTATGTAATTGGAGTTAAAAAAAAATTACTAAAAGATTTTGAAGATATTTGTATAGAAATTACTGATGCCTCTTCTTCCGAAAACCGACAAAAATTATCCAAATTAATTTGGAAGAAAAAAGAGGATGGAATCTCTGCTAACATTGGGTTTGATGAGACTTATAATAATATTAAAGAACAATTTTCTCGTTTTACTAACGAGAGAATAATACCGAATGCACATCGTTGGCATCTTAACAATGAACTAATTCCTCTAGAGATAATTAAAGAAATGGCGGATTTAGGCGTATTTGCTTTAACTATTCCAAAAAAATATGGAGGTCTCGGTTTGGATAAGAAGGCAATGTGTATAGTTTCGGAAGAATTATCTCGTGGTTGGATTGGAACAGGCTCTTTGGGCACAAGATCAGAAATCGCAGCAGAACTAATTCTTAATGCGGGCACCAATAAACAAAAAGAAAAATATCTCAGCGCAATAGCTAAAGGAGAAATATTACCCACTGCTGTCTTTACAGAACCTGACATAGGATCAGACCTAGCTCACTTAAAAACTCGCGCCAAACTTGATGGGAAGATATATAAAATATTTGGAAATAAAACCTGGATAACCCATGGAGCCCGCGCTGATTTAATGACTCTCCTGGTTCGAACTAATCAAAATATAAAAAATCATAATGGCTTGTCTATGCTCTTAGCAGAAAAAACCAGGGGTAGTGATAAAGACCCTTTCCCGGATTCCAATATTACAGGTAGTGAAATTAATGTAATTGGTTACAGAGGAATGAAAGAATATGACATTGCTTTTGAAGGTTTTGAGGTAACAAAAGATAATCTTCTGGGCGAAAAAGAAGGTTTAGGTTTTAAACAATTAATGACAACCTTTGAATCTGCAAGAATCCAAACAGCAGCAAGAGCAGTGGGAGTCTCTCAAAGTGCGTGCGATTTAGCTTTAAATTATTCTTTAGAAAGAACTCAATTTGGAAAAAAACTTATAGAATTCTCGAGAGTAAACGAAAAAATCACGATGATGTTTTGTGAGACCATGATGGCAAGACAATTAACTCTGTATGCTGCAAGAATAAAAGATACTGGTCAAAGGTGTGATATGGAAGCAGGAATGGCAAAACTTCTATCTTCAAGAATAGCTTGGTCTGCGGCAGATAATGCTTTACAAATTCACGGTGGAATAGGTTTTGCAACTGAAACTCCGATTAGCAGAATACTCGCTGACGCACGAATACTTAACATTTTTGAAGGTACGGCAGAGATTCAAGCACAAGTAATTGCCAGAAGGTTAATAGAAACCGATAACAGATAGTTTTATATATCCAAACTTTTTATTTCTATGTAATAATAAAACGTTCATATTACTAAAAGGATCTCCATTGGTAAAAAATATAATCTCAGCTCTTATATTACTTAATTTAGGATTCTTTAATTCTCCAATTTTTGCGTCAGAATATCGTGTTGGATTATCAATGCATGACATGGAAAGAAGAATTGAAGGAGGTGCTGCTCTCTCCATTGAAAAAATATTCGATCGACCAGCATGGTGGCACGAATATGCAGGGCGCCCCCATCTTGGTGCACAAATTAGCCTAGCTAACAACACTCATCTTTTTTATTTTGGATCGACCTGGAATCTTTTTCAAAAAGGAAAGTTTTCTGGAGAACTTGCTTTTGGTGGCGCGATTCACACAGGAAATGAAGAAATAAAAAATGGTGAACTAGGCTATGGATGCAAAGCCAATTTTAGAGAATTGATAGCTTTTGGTTATGATATTAATGATAAACAAAAGATACAATTTAGTGCACAACATATGTCAAATGGAAGCCTTTGTGATCCCAATCAGGGTCTAACAACTGTCGGTATTAAATTTGCATGGAAAATAGACTAATGGTTAGACTAACCAAGATTTATACCCGAACTGGTGATACTGGCAAAACAAGTTTAGGAGACGGTACAAGAGTTTCTAAAGAAGAACTAAGAGTAGAAACTTATGGAACAATAGATGAAGTGAATTCCATTATAGGTTTGGTAAGAACACACACAAAAGATTCCGAATTAATAATTCTAGATAACATATTAGCAGCAGTTCAAAATGAACTTTTTGACTTAGGAGCAGAAATTTCTATCCCTCTAACAAAGGATAATATTGAGATTATTGAAAAAACTAAAATTCTGGATGAACAAATTCTAAGAATTGAAGAAGAAATTGACCAGTTAAACTTTAGTTTGAAGGATTTAGACTCATTCGTGCTTCCGGGTGGCTCCAAAGCCTCAGCTCATCTTCATTTAGCTCGAACAGTGGCAAGAAGGGCTGAAAGATTGATGGTAAGAATGAATAAACAAAAAAAGAATTCAATTTCAGAAACTGCTTTAAAATATGTAAACCGTTTATCAGATCTGATGTTTGTTGCTGCAAGATATGCTAACCAAAGTGATATAGGTGGTATTGGTGATGTTTTGTGGCAACCAGGAAATACAAGAGGTTAATATCACAAGGATATTATTCATAATATTAGCTGTATGCTATTAGCAGTATGCAATAATTTTGTTTAGATTCTTTTTAAGAGTGTTGTTGACACAACACATAAGGAGTTTTAGTTTTCTTTAATTTTGGTATCAATTTTTGGAGAATTTTATGAAGGTACTTGTGCCAATCAAAAGGGTTGTTGACTACAACGTAAAGATAAGAGTCAAGTCAGACCAATCGGGAGTGGAGCTAGACAATGTTAAGATGTCTATGAATCCATTTGACGAAATTGCTGTGGAAGAAGCGATTAGGCTACAAGAAGCAGGAATAGTTGATGAAATTGTTGCTTTATCCATCGGTCCACAACAAGCTCAAGAAACGATACGTACAGCTCTGGCAATGGGNGCAGATAGAGGAATTTTAATAAAAACAGAAGAGTTAGTTAANCCGTTAAATGTAGCAAAAATAATTCAAAAAGTCGTANAAGAAGAAAATCCAANCTTAATTATTCTTGGTAAACAGGCNATTGATGATGATTCTAATCAGACAGGACAAATGCTTGCTGCACTTCTAGGNTGGTCTCAAGGAACCTTCGCTTCCGAAATTAAAATTGNAGAAGGCAATATTAATGTAACTAGAGAAATTGATGGTGGATTACAAACCATAAGAATTAAGTTACCAGCTGTAATAACAACTGACCTCAGACTTAACGAACCTCGATATGCTTCTTTGCCTAATATAATGAAGGCTAAGAAAAAAGTTATTGATGTAAGGGAACCAAAGGATTATGACGTGTCGCTTGACACTCAAATAGAGATTTTGAAGGTAAGTGAACCAGTTAAAAGAGATGCTGGCGTTATAGTTGAAACAGTTGAGGAATTGGTCGATAAACTTAAAAATGAAGTGGGAGTTCTTTCATGACAACATTACTTGTAGCTGAGCATGATAACGATGTTCTAAGCGATGCAATACATAAGGCAATGAATGCCGCACAACTCATAGGTGAAGATGTACATATCCTAGTAGCAGGAAAAGACTGTGAAAATGTTGCAGAAGAAAGCTCAAAAATAGAAGGAGTATCAAAAGTTCTGCTCTGTAATGACGATAAATATGAAAGAAACTTAGCTGAATCATATTCAGAACTAGTAAGTTCAATAGCTGATGATTATAAGACTATTGTGGCTGCATCCTCAACAACTAGTAAAAACTTTATGCCACGAGTTGCTGCTTTATTGGATGTACCTATGCTTTCAGATATTATTTCCGTTATAGATGCTGACACATTTGAAAGACCTATTTATGCTGGAAATGCAATTGAAACAATAAAGATTTCATCTGAAAAAAGGGTAATTACAGTTAGATCAACTACTTTCCAGGCGGTTGGGAGCCAAGATCCTTGCCCAACAGAATTAGCAGTTTCTGCTGAAGATCCATCCCTTTCAGAATATGTTGGTGAGGAATTAACCAAATCGGATAGACCAGAACTTACATCTGCAAAAATTATTATTTCTGGCGGAAGAGGTATGCAATCAGGTGATAATTTTCCAATGCTGGAAGCAATTGCGGACAAGCTTGGCGCTGCCGTTGGGGCTTCACGGGCAGCTGTAGATGCTGGTTTTGTCCCTAATGATTATCAAGTTGGTCAAACCGGTAAAGTTGTTGCACCAGAATTATATATCGCTGTAGGAATTTCTGGAGCTATTCAACATCTGGCTGGGATGAAAGACTCTAAGGTTATTGTGGCTATTAACAAGGATGAAGAGGCGCCGATATTTCAAGTTGCTGACTATGGTTTGGTTGCCGATTTGTTCAAAGCCCTTCCAGAGTTGGAAAAAGCCTTAGACTAGTCCTCTACATTCTTCAATTTAGTAATTGTGTTTTTAACTGATTGAGAATCCCATTTTAGAGGACCCTCTACTCTTCCTATCTCGTTTCCATTTCTATCAAGCAATAGAGTGGTCGGGAGACCTTTTGCTTTTAATAAAGAGCCTGATATGGTTTTTGGATCATGGAAACTTTCTAAATATTTTATATTTATACTATTTACAAAGTTATCAATCTTATCAAATGAGGTCCTCTCGACAGCCACTATAATAACTTGAAACTCTTCATCGCCAATATCACTCTGCAGTCTATCTAGTGAAGGCATCTCTACACGACATGGCAAACACCAAGTTGCCCAAAAATTAACCAACAAAATTTTTCCGGAAAAATCTGAAAACATGAATTCTTTATTTTCCCTATTAATAAAAGTAATTTTGGCTAATTTAGAGCCTTCTATAGGAGGGGAAAAAATTACCTTAGATTTTTCTTGAAAAGATAAGTTGATAAAATAAGGCAATATCATGTATATGCTGACTAATAATAATGGAATAAGAAAAATTAATATGATTTTTGATTTATTCATTTTTATCTCTGGAGTATTTTTATAAGATAAAAGAAAATATGGTAAAAAAAACTAAAAAAAACAAAATGTGGGGAGGACGTTTTGCCTCAGGACCATCATCTCTAACAGAAGAGATGAATGCTTCTGTGCATTTTGACTACAGACTCTATGAGGAAGATATTGAGGTTTCTATCGTCCATGCAAGAATGTTAGGGAAACAGAAAATAATATCTACGAAAGAAGCAAATCTTATTATATCCGGTCTGAGAAAGATAAGGAAAGAATTTGATAATGGTAATTTCTCTCTGGATAAGTCTCTGGAAGATATTCACATGAATATTGAGAGAAAACTAGAAAACAAAATTGGAAAAACTGCAAATAAGCTCCATACCGCAAGATCGAGAAACGATCAAGTCGCAACAGATCTTAGAATGTATTTAAGAAAGCAATGTTATCTTATTTTCGAGCTTCTAAAAACTCTGCAAGAACATCTTGTGACTCAAGCAGAAAAACATTACGACACAATTATGCCTGGATTTACGCATATGCAGATTGCTCAACCAATTACTCTTGGACATCATTTTCTAGCATATGTTGAAATGTTGGAAAGAGATAAGTCGAGATTCAAGGATTGTGTAAAGAGACTCAACGAAAATCCTTTAGGTGCTGGGGCTCTTGCAGGAACTTCTTTTCCTATTGATCGAAAGATTACAACCAAGGAATTAAATTTTTCCAAACCAATGGGTAATTCTATTGATGCGGTCTCCTCTAGAGACTTTGTTATGGAAACATTATCCTTTGTAGCCATTTCTGCTTCCCATTTATCACGGCTTTCTGAAGAAATAGTCATATGGGTATCAGATGGTTATAACTTTATAGAATTACCAGATAAATTGTCTACAGGGTCCTCAATTATGCCACAAAAAAAGAATCCTGACATAGCTGAATTAATAAGAGGTAAAACAGGAAGAATTTTAGGCGCTCTGATGTCTATTTTTGTAATTATGAAGGCATTACCCTTAGCATATTCAAAAGATCTTCAGGAGGATAAAGAACTAACTTTCGATGCGTTAGACAATTTTATTATTTCTTTAAAATCGATGATCGCAATTATTCATTCTTTAAAACCGAATAAAAAATCTCTAGCATTAGCGGCTGGTAGAAACTTTTCAACGGCAACAGATTTATCCGATTGGTTAACTTTCTCACTAAAAATACCTTTTAGAGTTTCTCATAAAATTACCGGTGAGATAGTGAAACATTGTGAAGATAGCAACATAAAATTGCATGAAATAGACTTAGACACGTTGCAATCATATGATAAGCGGATAACTGGTGATGTTTTTAAAGTTTTAGATCTTGAGTCATCTGTTAAAAACAAAACTTCAGAGGGAGGAACTTCTCCAAATAACGTGAAGAAGAGCGCAATAAAATGGAAGAAGAAATTAGCTCATGAAAATTTGTAATATTATTTTTTTTATATTGATTTTATCACTATCGGGTTGTGGAAGAAAAGGCGATCTTATACCTCCACCTGACAGCAGTTTAAAGATTACTTTAAACAAAACAATCTGGTTTGTAATGAAATGAAACATTTTCCCTATAAAAAAACTAGAATGGCAGTGGAAAATATTGATTTAACAGATTTATCAAAATCCGTAGGAACACCATTTTACTGTTATTCTTTAAACTCTCTGGAAGAAAGCTTTCACAAGATTGATGAATCCTGCAAGAGTACAAATTTATTAATTTGCTATTCAATAAAAGCGAATTCAAATCAATCAATAATTAAAACATTTTCAAATTTGGGATGCGGAGCTGATGTGGTTTCGCTTGGTGAATTAAAAAGGGCAATAAAAGAAAATATTCCAGGAAATAAAATAGTTTTTAGCGGAGTAGGAAAAAATACAAATGAGATTAATTATGCCCTCGAAAATGATATTCTACTTTTTAACGTGGAATCCTTAGATGAGTTGCAACACCTTTCTTCCTTGGCAAAAAACCATGGGAAAGTAGCGCCTGTTGCTATTAGGATTAATCCAGATATTTCTGCTGGAGAAAATGAAAAGATTTCTACTGGTAAATCGCAGGATAAATTTGGGATAAGTTGGAAAGACGCTATTGAAGTTTATAACATCGCATCTTCTTTGGAAGGAATAGAAATTAAGGGCATTGATATTCATATAGGAAGTCAAATTAATGAGCTTGAGCCATTCTCTAGGAGCTTTGATTGTATTTCCGAAATTATTAAAGAACTTAAATCCAAAGATTTTGATATTGATATTATTGATATAGGGGGAGGTATCGGAGTCGATTACAAAGAAAAAGGAAAAAATCTTGAAATCGAGAAATATTTTGACCTAGTTTCAAAAAAATTAGGAGACCTAGCTAAGACCATCATAGTTGAACCCGGAAGATTTCTAACTGCACATTCTGCAGTATTAGTAACGGAAATTATTTATATAAAAAAATCATCTTCTAGAAATTTTGTCATAGTAGATGCTGCAATGAATGACTTCATCCGTCCATCTTTTTATGGCGCTTACCATAGGATTGTTCCCTTAGTAGATAATGAACAAGATGAGGAAGGGGAAGAATATGATGTTGTAGGTCCAGTTTGTGAAACTGGAGATTTTTTTGTAAAAGACCTTCATCTCAAAAACCCTCAAAAAGGAGATCTACTAGCAATATTATCAGTTGGTGCATATGGATCGGTTTTATCTTCTAATTACAACAGTAGGCCAACAATTCCAGAAGTATTAGTTAAGGATAATCAGTGGGAAATTATTAGAAAAAGAATTGAAGTAGATGAAATCATTAAAAGAGATATAATTCCAGACTGGTTATAATTATGGTCTAAGCTCAACTACAATGTTTGAAGCCTCTTCCGGATAATTATTAAACCTCAATTTAAAATCTTTTCTCTCGAGATAATCAAAGGTTTGGTTTCCAAAATTTAAATTTTTTTGTACCAGTACTAATTCTTTACTATCTTCAATAACGACAACTATATTAGGAACGGCTCTTTTGGTTGTGTTTTGATTAACTAATGTTCCTGTCACCACTAAAGATGCGTTACCCTTTGCGTAGTCAATTCTACTTTTAAGATCAGAAACTTCTATGCCCTTTATGTTAATGGAAGGGTCTAGGACTTTCAAAATTTTAGCCGTATTTGGAAACTCATTAACAATATCATCTCTTTTGATCCAGATTGAAGAAATAAGCAAAAACGCCAACACAATAAATAGCCAAAGGAAAATATTGGGTTTTTCTTTATCTTGTTTTTTAACAGGAACTGGCAAGGGATGATCGGGTTCCTTATCAGGAATTATTCTCTCCGATTGGTTATCATAGGGAATTCCTTGGGAGGTTGCAGGCTCAAAAAGAGGTGGAATGTTTATGGCTTTCCCGCTCGGATCGGAAGTCCATATAAATGAACATCGAGAACATTTAACTTTCCTACTCCTCGCTCCAAAACTTTCGGGTTTAACTGAAAAACTGGTATTACAAGCAGGGCATTGGATTATCATTTATAATAGTTTCCTAAAAAATTAGTTAAAATTTTACAAATTTTCTAATCTTTCTCGATTCGTATAACCTTACCATTAGGCCCATCAGTAAGTAAAAGTAAACTTCCGTCAGGAGCCATTTTGATGCTTCTCACCCTTTCGGAAATTTCATCAAAAATAACTTCTTCCTTAATCTCATTGTTATTATCTGTGAATATCCGCCTTACGTCACCGGGAACCAATGCAGATATAAAAATGCTACCATTCCACATAGGAAACATATTACCATTATAAAAAGTCATATCTGAGGGAGCAATCGAAGGGACCCAGTATTTTATAGGCTGTTCCATTCCCTCTTTAACGGTAAAAGGAGAAATTATACTGCCATTATAATCAATACCATAGGTTATTGCAGGCCATCCATAATTAAGAGATGGCTCTATTTTATTTAACTCATCTCCACCCCTAGGTCCATGTTCATGAATGTAGACATGCTTATTTTGCGAGTTATAAATTAAACCTTGGGGATTTCTGTGACCGTAAGACCATATTTCAGGTAACGCGTTTTCTTTATTAACAAAAGGATTATCATCTGGGATAGAACCATCATCATTTACTCTTAGAATTTTTCCATAATGATTATCAAGAAACTGCGCCTTTTCTCTATAATTAAAACCATCACCTGAACTTATTAATAAAGAACCATCCTCTATGAATAATAGTCTTGCGCCGTAGTGGTTCGAGGTTCTTCTAAAGGGTTGCGCTTCGAATATTAATTTTTTATCACCCAAACTTAAACCATCTAATCTGAACCTCATTACTCTTAGTGTATTGTTATTTTTTTCTCCGGAGGAAAAAGAAAGATAGATAAGGTGATTTTCTCTAAAATCTGGATGTAATATAATATCAGATAACCCTCCCTGACCCCTAAAAAGAACCTTTGGAGTGCCTGTAATATTTAATATTTCAGTTTCTGTGCTAGATTCTTTTAAAATTTTTAGTTTCCCAGACAACTCTGTTATGAGAATGTCTCCATTTGGCAAAAATGCTGAGCTCCAGGGGTGATGAAGTCCTTTTGTAATCAATTTAACTTTGTAATCTTTATTTTGTACTGCAAGAGATGTCTCGAAAATAAAAATAAATAATAAAAAGAATATACAAACTTTTTAAAATCTATCTCTTATATCGTGGAAGAAAAAGAAGATTTCAAAATTGAAACCTCAGATATAGATGAAGAAATTTCTTCTGTTGCAGGTCCTCAACTAGTAGTGCCAGTAGATAACGCAAGATAT
>PCCF01000013.1 GCA_002731945.1 Rhodobiaceae bacterium
ATGAGAGGAAAGTCCGGGCTCCAAGAGACACAGCGCCGGGTAACACCCGGCAAAGGCGACTTTAGGGATAGTGCCACAGAAAATAGACCGCCTGAGAAGGTAAGGGTGAAAAGGTGCGGTAAGAGCGCACCGCATATATGGTAACATAATATGGCAGGGTAAACCCCGCTGGGAGCAAGACCAAATAGGAATAGCGAAGGTGAAAACCAAGAATTGTCTCAGTTTTAGTTATTCGGGTAGGTTGCTAGAGATGTATGGAAACATATATCCAAGATGAATGATCATCACCACTAAGTGGATACAGAACCCGGCTTACAGACCATCTGGCTTTCCCAAAAAAAACAAAATATTCAATTTATTCACCAAAAAAGCAGATTTTATAAGTTTTTTTCCATATTAACCCATTGACTCCCATATAATCCCATGCTAGTCCATATTATTCCGCAACGCGTACGGCTTGTTTTATATTAAGGAGGAAAGACATGAAAATATTCATGTCCAGCACCATAAACAAAATAGATTCTAAGGGCAGGGTTTCTATACCATCGGTATTTAGATCAGTTCTTGAATACCAAGGTTTTCCTGGTGTGTATATATATCCCTCATTTACCTCTCAAGCGATTGATGGTGGAGGACAAATTTTAATTGATCAAATTGCAGAGAGTGTAGAAAAAATGCAATTGTTTGCAGAGGAAACTGATGCTCTCACTACTGCCTTATTTTCCGATACCTTTCAGATATCTTATGACCAAGACGGAAGAATTTCTCTACCCGAACCACTTATTGTTCATGCAAACCTTAAGGATAAAGTGACTTTTGCGGGTTTGGGTCAAAAGTTTCAAATGTGGGAGCCTGAAGCTTTTAAAGAGTTTAAATCACAGGCACGCCTCAAAGCTCTAGAAAATAGAGACCTAATTGGTCCAGCTCTAAATACAGGACTCAAACTTTCTGAGGAAAGCGAATAATTATGAATGATAACATCTATCATAAATCGGTCATGATAGATGAGGTAATAGCATCACTAAAACCTTCTGATAATGAGGTTTATGTGGACTGTACTGTTGGAGCGGGAGGTCACTCAAAAAATATCCTCGATACAGCGAAATGCAGGGTTATAGGTATAGATAAAGATCCCGAAGCTATTTCCATATGTAAAGAGTTACAAAAGGTATATGCAGATAGATTCTCATTAACTGAGGGCACGTTTGGAAATATTAAAGAGATAGTAAACTCAGTCGGGATTAATTTTGTTAACGGAATATTTTTAGATTTGGGAGTGTCATCAATGCAATTGACTTCTCCTGAAAGAGGTTTTTCCTTCCAATACAATTCTCCTTTAGATATGCGAATGAACAAAAGAGGAGAAAAGGCTTACGATCTTATAAATTCAGTTAACGAAAACTCTCTTGCAGACATTATTTTTAGATACGGTGAAGAAAGAAAATCTAGGAAGATAGCGAAGGAAATAGTCAAAAAAAGAAAAGTAAAGAAAATATCAACCACCTCTGAACTTTCGGAGATAATAACTAGTGTTGTGAGGTTTAAACACTCTAAAATCCACCCGGCAACAAAAACTTTTCAAGCACTCAGAATATATCTGAATGACGAACTTAAGGAGCTTTACAAGGTATTGGTTGCTTCTGAGGAATTATTAACACAAGGAGGAAGGTTGGTTGTGATAGCCTTTCACTCTCTTGAAGATAGAATTGTTAAGAATTTTATAAGATACAATTCTGTTTCAAATAAAAAATATGACATTCTTAAACCTGAGTCATCTTTTGTTTATGAGAGCAGGAAGGTGATTAGACCTAGTCGGGAAGAGATTGAGTTAAATAAAAGAGCGCGTTCAGCAAGGTTGCGATGCGCTTTTAGGTCAAGCTCATCTTTGGATAGAAACCATCATATGAATCACAATTTTCAAAAATATGGAGGTGTTTAGGTGTTTAGATCGTTCATCTTCATATCGGTTATGATTTTCTTAGGAATTAAGGTTTACCACTACACAGTAATTTACGAAGTTATAAATCTTGAAAAAGAATTTTCGAAATTAGGCCCTCTAATAGTGGAAGAAATTGAGAAACAAAACCTCTTAGAAGCTGAGTGGGCAATTTTAACAAACCCTGAAAACTTGAAAAAATTAGCAGAGAAAAACTCAAATGAATTAAAGCTAGAGCCTATTAGGGGCGATCAAATAACCGTTTCAGATTCAGAGTTTTTTGAAGGCGAATAATTATGAAGGAAAAAAAAGGAAATTTTAGAAAAATTGTGGTTGGGAATGACATTTCTTATCTATTTAGAAAAAAGCACCAGCAAAAATACAATAATCCTATTTTCCAAGAATCTATCAAAATAGGCAGAGAAAGGATTAGGTTTGCGGTAAATATATTCTTAGCTTTATTTCTTATTTTTTCGGTCAGAAATACGTTCTTATCGATATTTCCAGGAGATGTAATTGGGTACACACCAATAAAAGTAGAGATTCACCAAATTAGAAAACCCAAACCGGATGTTCTTGATAGAGAAGGGAAGATAATTGCGACGACTGTAAAAACTATTAGAGCATCACTCAGAAATCCAAAATATGCTTCAGAGTCAGCAATAAAATTAGCACCAATTTTGAATAAGGATCCCAAAATATTAGAAAATCAATTGTTGCAATCTGGAAGTTATTTTGAATTGGCGAATGATATAAGTAATAAAGAGCGATACGCGATTCTTAATTCGGGAGTAGCTGAGGTTGAGTTTAATGATGTTTGGAGAAGAATTTATCCAAATAAAAGACTTGGATCTCATATTATAGGTTATTCCCAAAGAGATTTAGAAGGTGGAGCTGGTTTTGAGAGAACTATTTCTTATTCAGGTATAACTTCTAGCTCTATAAACCTCAGTATTGATTTGAGAATACAAAATCACCTTGAGACAGAACTTTCAAATGGAATGAGAGAATATAATGCTAAGGCGGCTTTCGGAATTATTATGAATGCTAAGAACGGGGAAATTATTGCTCTCGCATCACTTCCTGATTTTGATCCTAACAATATAAAGTTAGAGATGAATAAGATGGATATTAAACCACACTCATTTAATCAAATAACTCAAGGAAGTTATGAATTGGGCTCGGTCATGAAGATTTTTACTTTAGCTATGGCCTTGGAAAATGAAAGAATTGTTCTTTCCGATGAATTTGATGCATGGAAGTGTATAAAAAAATATAGAAAAACGTGCTTACGGGATTTCTCAAAAAGCAAAACTCAATATCTTAATGCTGCCCAATGCTTAGAACAATCTTCTAATATATGTATGGCTCAGATAGCTTTATTAGTGGGTCTAGACGAACAAAAGAGATTTTTAAAAGAGGCGGGGCTTTTAGATGAACTCTTTTTTGAACTTTTAGAGACAGGAAGCCCAGTTCTGCCAAATCCTTGGAACGAATCTTCTCTAATTACTATCGCCTTTGGTCAAGGTATAGGCGTGATTCCTTTATCATTTGTTACAGCAACGGCCGCACTAGTTAATGGTGGNTATGTTATAGAGCCAACTTTATACCAANGAGAAAAATCCTATAGAACCCAAGCAAAGTTAATTTCTAGTGAAGTTAGTGAAAGTATGAGATTTGCTATGCGTCAAGTAGTAAAAAATGGTTCTGGTAAAGAAGCCAATATAGAGGGATACTACGTAATAGGAAAAACGGGGACGGCTGACAAACCATGTAAAACAGGAGGATACTGCGGTATTCTAACAAGTTTTGTAGGAGCTTTTCCTGGTTGGGACCCTGAATATGTAATTCTAATAAGTTTTGATAATCCCGAATCAAATAAAAATAAAAATGTTCGTGGCCACACCTCTTATTGGAATGCGGTTCCAACTGCAGGAAATGTTATAAAATTGTCAGCACCCTTATTGAATATAATGAAGGATGATAGGTATGAAGAAAGAAAAAAAGAAAGATTTACTCGATTAGCGGAAGTATCGAATGATTAACATTCAAAAAATAGATGAAAAACAAAAAATGAACCTCAAGATCACGGGTGTTACCTGTGATAGTAGAGAAGTTAAAGATGGTTTTATTTTTGTAGCAATAAACGGGGAGGTTGATAGAGGGGAAAACTATATTCCTGAAGCTATAGAAAAAGGTGCAAAGGCAGTAGTAGCATCATCAAGCTTTAGGAGACAATTTGATGAGAAGATTGCTCTCATAAAAGATAATAATCCTAGAAAACGTTTGTCCGAAATTTCTGCCTTAATATACCCTAAATATCCTGAAATTATTTGTGCAGTGACAGGAACGAATGGTAAAACCTCAACCACTAACTTTCTTCATCAATTATGGCAGCTACTTAACAAAAATTCTTCAAGTATAGGGACTCTAGGGGTAATTAATAATGAAGAAATAAAAGATATTAATAATACTACCCCTGACCCTGTAGCTTTACATAGAACTCTTTCTGATCTTCATAATTCAGGGGTCTCGCATTTGGTTTTAGAGGCTTCTAGCCATGGACTCGCACAACACAGAATGGATGGTGTTAAGGTTAGAGCAGCAGGTTTTACCAACATTAGTCAAGATCACCTGGATTATCATAAAAATATGGAAGATTATTTTATAGCCAAAAAGAGGCTCTTTACTGAAATCCTTCCTAAAGAAAATTATGCGGTTATATGCGTCGATACAGAATCAGGAAGAGAATTATCCTCAATTGTAAAGAAATCAGGACGAGGAGTGATAGAGATAGGAGAATCAGCTAATTCGTTTAATTTAAGAAGAGTTACTCCTACTGAGAACGGAATGGATATTATTTTTCAGTACAGCGGAAGGCAATTTTCTATTCCCTTAAAAGTAGAAGGATATTTTCAGGCTATGAACATACTTTGTGCTGTCGGTTTAGCTATAGCTTCAGGCGAACCTTCTGAGAGAGTTTTTGACAATATGCAACACCTTAAGCCAATTTCGGGAAGGCTAGAGTACTGTGGAAAAAATATTAAAGGAGCCAAAATATATGTTGATTATGCTCATACTCCTGAAGCTCTAACGGCTGCAATTTTTTCATTAAGGGAACTTACCGAGAATAATTTAATTCTGGTTTTTGGATGTGGTGGCGAGAGAGATAAACTTAAAAGGTCAGTTATGGGTGGAATAGCATCAGAATATGCGGACTTTGTAATAGTTACAGATGATAATCCAAGAAATGAAGATCCGGAAGAAATTAGAAGTCAAATTATTAATAGTTGCAATGATGCTATAGAGATTTCCGATAGAGCGGAAGCAATAAAAAAGGGAATTGAGACTGGAAAAAAAGGAGACTCTATAATTATTGCCGGCAAAGGGCATGAAAAATATCAAGTCATAGGTCAAGATATAATACCTTTTTCAGATCAAGAAACTGTTAGAAATATTCTAGGAAAATAAGATGAAAGAATTATTGTGGAATGGAAAAGAAGTTTTAAGTGCAATAAAAGGACACGGTTCTGATGATTGGAATGCGTCGGGAATTTCTATCGATTCCAGAACATTGAATCCTGGAGATATATTTTTTGCTTTGTATGGAAAGAATTATGATGGCCATGATTTTATTCCTGAAGCTTTAGATAGAGGTGCTAAGGTAGTTATTTCCAATGCACCATCTAAATTTTCATATGAAAAGATAATTTTTGTTGATGATGTCCTAAGGGCTCTTACCAATCTAGGTATCTATGCTAGAAATAGAACTAAAGCTAAGGTTATAGCTGTAACAGGAAGCAGCGGTAAGACCACTTTAAAGGAAATGATAGCCTTTGGTTTAAGTGAGTATGGTAAAGTTTATTCTTCCCATAGTTCATACAATAATCATATTGGTGTACCTTTATCACTCACCAGAATTCCTTTAGATGCTCAATACGTTATTATTGAAATTGGTATGAATCGTATGGGAGAAATAAGTAACTTATCTAACATAACTAAACCCAATATTGCAGTTATTAATAATGTCGGCACAGCTCATTTTGAATTTTTCAAAAGCATAGAGGAGATAAAAAAGGAAAAGGCCTCTATAACTGATGGTTTATTAAATCAAGGACATTTAATTTATAACCATGATTTAACTACCAGTCCTTCTTTCAATTTTGAGAGTCTGAACAAGGAAATTGATTTCCTAACCTTCGGAAAAAATAAAGAGGCAGATTTCTCACTTTCTAATTATGAATTTAATAACGAAAAATGCCTGATAAATGCAAAATACAAAGATCAGGATATNAATTTTNATCTACCTTTCATNGGNAAGCANATGGCTTTNAATTGCTTAGCCGCAGCTTCAGTTTGTATATCACTAGGAAATAATCCTAAAAATTTTCTAAAGAAGATGGGGAGTTTTGAGCTTATNGAGGGGAGAGGAAAAAGATATATATGTGAATANTATGGCAAGAGAATTACCATCATAGATGAAAGNTACAATAGTAATCCGGATTCAATGTCAGCTGCANTACAAACTTTCTCTTCAATTAATAATCTTGATTTTAGACGNAAGGTTTTGATCNTCGGAGATATGTTAGANTTAGGAACATTAACTCAAAAAGCNCATGAAAANCTCGCTTCAGAAATAAATAATACATCTATTNATCATGTTGTAGCTTGTGGNAAGAANATCAAATATACTTGGGAAAAGATAACTGAAGAGAAAAAAGGTTCTTATTATTCTGAAACTGACAGTCTTATTAAAGATTTAGGAGAATTAATACTTGACGAAGATTTGATTCTCTTAAAAGGATCTTCTTCTAGTAATGTACATAAGATTGCCAAAAAGTTGCTTTCTCATTTTCCGGTTCGGAAAATTGCCTAATGATTATTTATTTTTTAAATTCATTTGACCTCAGTTTTCCAGGGTCAGGGTTATTCAATTATTTAACTTTTAGAGCAGGTTGTTCAATTATTACATCTTTTCTAATAGTTTTACTAATCGGACCAAAATTCGTAAGGTTTATGAAATTAAAGCAAAAAAAAGGACAACCGATTAGAGCCGACGGTCCTCCCTCTCATTTAATCTCAAAAAGAGGAACACCTTCTATGGGAGGTATACTAATACTTGTCGCATTGGTATTAAGCACCGTTTTATGGGTTGATATATTTAATAATTATATATGGATAGTCTTAATTTCTGTCTTAGGTTTCGGGTTAATTGGTTTCGTTGATGATTATAAAAAATTATTGAACAAAGTTCTTCTGGAATTTCTTGGCGAAAAAAGATATTTTTTCAAATTCTTCTTTCTTTAATTATCTTATATTTATTTTCTCTAACATTACCTCAAAATATAAGATTTTCTATTTTTTCTCCCTTTATTAACGGACCTATCTTAAGTGGTTTTTTAATCTTTTATATCTTTTCAAGTTGTGTGCTTATTGGCTCATCTAATTCTGTAAACTTAACGGATGGGCTAGATGGACTCGCAATTGTTCCTGTAATGATTGCCGCTGCAAGTTTTGCTTTAATTGCCTACTTATCTGGAAATATTATATTTTCGCAATATCTAGGGATAATTCATATACCTAATACTGGTGAATTGACCATATTGTGTTGTGCTTTATTGGGATCAGGACTTGGTTTTTTATGGTTTAATGCTCCACCGGCGATGATATTTATGGGTGATACAGGGTCCTTGTCACTAGGAGCTTTATTAGGGTCAGTTTCGATAGCTACTAAGCATGAATTGGTACTCTTTATAATAGGAGGGTTATTTGTTTTTGAAGCACTTTCTGTCATCGTTCAGGTTATTTCATTTAGGCTATTTGGTAGAAGAATCTTTATGATGGCTCCATTACACCACCATTTCGAGCAGAAAGGTTGGTCTGAGCCAACAATAGTTATACGTTTTTGGATAATAGCTTTTATATTAGCCTTAATAGGTCTTTCAACCTTGAAGCTGAGATAAGCATGATAATATTGAATGAATTCGATTCAAAAAATGTAGCTATTTATGGATTACAAAAAACTGGTCTAGCAGTCTATGAATCTTTAAGCCAAAGTGGTGCAAATTTGTTTCTATGGGATGATGATCAAACCTTAAGGGAAAAACTCGTTTCAAAGGGCCTTAAGCTTACAGAGCCTACGAGTTGGGTTTGGAATGATTTGTATGCTTTAATACCTTCGCCTGGAGTCCCATTAAGGTATGGTAAAATTCCGGAAGCAATAAAAATTTGTATCGAAAATAA
Source organism: Rhodobiaceae bacterium (assembly GCA_002731945.1). Lineage (GTDB taxonomy): Bacteria > Pseudomonadota > Alphaproteobacteria > MED-G09 > MED-G09. The sequence goes on from PCCF01000013.1 coordinate 8,180, forward strand.
AATACCCATTTATGGAGACATAGAGTTATTTCACAAAGCGCACGGAATAGAATTTCCTTATGGTAGGGTTGTTGCAATTACCGGAACGAATGGAAAATCATCAACAGCCACCCTGCTAAATGAAATACTTATAAATGAAGGTTTTGAGACAAGATTAGCAGGAAATATAGGAAAACCAATCCTTTCAATTAATCCTGGAACATATGAAACTGTATATATAATTGAAATTTCATCTTTCCAGCTAGAATCTATTAAAAAATTTAGACCCGATATTGCGGTTCTATTAAATATTTCTGAGGATCATACGGATAGGTATCCTTCGCATGAATCTTATAGAAAAACAAAATTGGAAATTTTTAAGAATCAGAAAGAAAAAGATATAGCAATCCTAAACAGTATTGATAGTTACTATGATTTAATAAATGAAATTAATATACTGTCCCGGAAGATAATTATCGAAGATTCGGAAATAAAGTATAATCTCAAAAAAAATTCTTTTAAAATTCTAATAAGCGAATTGTATCCTGCAGTAAAATCAATAACTAATGAATTTGGAATAAAGAGAAATCGAGTTCTTTCGGGTTTCAATTCTTTTAAAGACCTAGAGCATAGGCATATTAAAATTCTAGAAAAGAATAACATTAAATTTGTAAACGATTCAAAATCAACTAATCCTGAGGCAACAAATTTTGCTTTAAGAAATTATGAAAATATTTTTCTGATTGTTGGTGGTTTATCCAAAGAAAATAATTTATCAAAAATCAACTTTAGATCTAAAAATATTAGGAAGGCTTTTTTTATTGGAAGCTCTTCAAGAATTTTATCAGAAATTGCCCCAAAAAATTTAAATTATGAGATTTCTGGAGATATTGAAAAAGCTACTCAATCAGCCTTTAAAAGTGCAAAAAAATTTGGCTGTGGATGTGTGTTACTATCTCCTGGTTGTAGTTCTCAAGATCAGTTTCATGATTATGCTCATAGGGGAGAGGTTTTTAGTGAGGCAGTTTTATCTTTGGTATCAAAATGTTAAGAATATCCAGAACTAATAGTGGTTTAATCGGTGAATGGTGGTTTACCGTAGATAGATTGTTTCTTTTTGGAGTCATTTTTCTTGGCATGATAGGGCTGTATTTTTCTTTAGCCATTAGCCCTGTCGAGGCGGATGACCTTAATACTGATAAATATTATTTTTTGGTGAGACAGACAATTTATCTTTTTATTTCTTTATCTTTAATGTTTTTAGTTTCAATTCTTTCAGAAAGTTTTACAAGAAAATTATCACTAATTATGTTCTTTTTTGGAATTTTAGGTCTTTTATTGACATTATTTATAGGTGTTAATAGCGGCGGGTCTTCTAGATGGTTGTCGTTATGGGGATTTACAACTGTTCAGCCTTCAGAGTTTTTAAAACCCGCATTTGTAGTCCTTTCAGCATGGTTTTATACCAGAGCAAAAATTGAAAAAGATAAAATGTTGTGGTGGTTGCCTATAATTTTATTCTTAATAATATCATTATTATTGTTATCTCAACCTGATCTTGGTCAAACGATTCTTCTATTTTTGACGTTACTAGGAATTATTTTTCTCCAAGGTTTATCTTGGACAATCATAGCTCCAATATTTGTTTTAGGGCTTTTTTCTTTCGTAATCTTTTATCTAAATTTTTCTCACTTTGCTCTAAGAGTTGATAGTTGGTTAGAAATATGGTTTGGGTCAGGAAAAGTTGATGGTAAATTAACTCAAACACAAGCTGCTATTGATGCCATTGAGAATGGAAAAATATTTGGTAAAGGTATAGGTGAAAGTTGGGTTAAATATGATCTTCCCGATGCCTATACAGATTTCATCTTTGCAGCTATTGCCGAAGAGAATGGGCTAATTGTTACTTTGCCAATAATGATACTTTATTGCGCATTAGTTTTTCGAGGATTTTCTAAGGTGTTAATCCAACATAATTATTTCAAACAACTTGCATCTGCAGGCCTACTATTGCTTTTTGGGCTTCAGACTTTAATCCATATAGCGGTAAATTTGAGTCTTGTTCCTGCAAAAGGGATGACTTTACCTTTTATCTCATATGGAGGTTCTTCGATGGTTTCAATGGGTATTACTATGGGTATGTTCTTGGCAATAACTAGAAAAACCTCTCCTTCAATAAGCAAATCCAAAGACCTTATTAAATTCGAAACTATGGTTTGATCTATGCATGTAAAGGCCAAAGATAAATGTGTTTTGTTAGCTGCTGGAGGTACAGGTGGCCATCTTTACTCTGCAAAAGGAACATCAGAAGAATTAAAGAGAAGAGGGTATAAGGTTATTCTTTTTACTGATCGCCGCATAGAAGGATTGCTAGATAATTTTTTTGTTGATCATACAAAATTTATTTTATCAGCTACCTTTAGTAAAAAGAATATAATTTATTGGCCATATATTTTGATGAAGCTTTTTTACGGGTTAGCAATATCTGTTTACTGGATAACATATTATAAACCTTCTTTAGCGGTAGGTTTTGGCGGATACCCAACAGTTCCACCTCTTTTAGCGGCAAAAATTTGTGGTCTAAAAATTATAATTCACGAGCAAAACTCTATTATGGGTAGAGCCAATTTACTCCTATCTAATTTTACCAATGGACTGACAAAAGGATTTAAAGACATTTATAACCTCCCAGAAAAGGTAAAAAAGAAATCTTGTTTTTCGGGCAATCCAATAAGAGATGAAGTTACTAATGAGATTAACCCTTACTTAGTTTATAATGGTAAAATATTTAATATTTTAGTCTTTGGTGGAAGTCAGGGAGCTAGTTTCTTTTCAAAATTAATTCCCAGAGCCTTAAGTAAGTTACCCGCCAATTATAGGAAAAATCTTAATATTATGCATCAAACCAGAACTGAAGAAATAAATTCTGTTAAGGATTTATATATTTCTATTGGTATTAAGGCCGAAGTGAATGATTTTTTTTATGATCTACCAAAAAGATTAAGAAATTCTCACTTGGTTATATCAAGAGCAGGAGCCTCTACAATAAGCGAACTATCGTTGTTAGGACGGCCTGGAATATTGATACCTTTACCATCTTCAATTGATGGAGATCAGGAATATAATGCAAAAGTTTTGGATTCATTAAATGGTGCCATTGTCTATCGTCAGTCGGATATTAACGAAGAAATTTTATCAGATAAGATTAATGATCTAATTTCCTCACCATCAGAGTTATTAAAGATAGCTACTAATGCTAAAACTGCTTCTAAAGAGGGTGGATCTAAAAATATAGTCGATTTTATAGAAAATCTTTTAGCTGGAAAATTAATATGGAAATAATCAAGAAGAACGATAAGATTTTTTTGGTAGGAATAGGTGGTATTGGTATGAGCGGTATTGCCGAAATTCTTCATAACCTTGGATACAAAGTTTACGGTTCGGATTTAAATGAAAGTTCCAATGTAAGAAGATTAAGAAAAATTGGTATCAATGTTTATATTGGTCACGACCCTTCTAACGTCAAGGGTTCATCATTATTGGTCTATTCCTCTGCTGTTTCGAAAAGAAATTCCGAAATAATTTTTGCAAATAGGTTAGCTATTCCTGTAATAAGTCGTTCAGAAATGTTAGCTGAGTTAATGAGAATGAAAAAAACAATTACTATTGCAGGAAGCCATGGAAAAACTTCTACTACGTCAATAATATCAGAAATATTTTATTCATCACATTTTGATCCCACAGTGATAAACGGAGGAATAATCAATTCATTTGGATCAAACACAAAACTAGGTTCAGACGAATGGATGATTGTTGAAACAGATGAGTCCGATGGAAGTTTTATAGATCTTCCTTCTTTTTGTGGTGTTATTACATCTATTGATAATGAGCATTTGGATTTCTATGGGAATATGAAATCTTTGAATTTGGCATTCGAAAAATATATAAATAATATTTCTATTTTTGGTTTTGTTGCTGTTTGTTCCGATGATCAAAGAGCCTACAAGCTTGCAAAAAAGTCAAAGATATCAAAGGTATTTTTTTATGGACATGACAGAAAAGCCAATATCATGGCAAAAAATATACAAAACACTAAATCCGGTACAAAATTCGATATTCAATTAAAATACAATAATACTTCTAAAAGAGAAGTGAAAAATTTTTTTGTACCGACCCATGGGAAACATAATATTAACAATGCTTTATCAGCTATTACAGTCACCAGTAATCTTGGCGTTGACTTTCAAAATATTAAAATAGGGCTTAAGAACTTTAAAGGCGTTAAAAGACGTTTGAGTTTTATCAATAATGTGAAAGGAATATCTTTTTATGATGATTATGCTCATCATCCTACAGAAATACAAGCGACACTTTCAGCGTTAAAGATTTTGAAAAAGAAGAGGATTATATCAATTGTCCAACCTCATCGTTATTCAAGATTAAAAAATACTTTTACCCAGTTTTGCAATAGTTTTGATAAGTCAAACATTACTTTATTTTTACCAGTCTATGCAGCTGGAGAAAAAACCATTGGCAGATATAATTCTAAATATTTGGCAGAATCAATTAAAAAAAATGGAAAGAAGAACATTTATTACTGCCAGAATGCGGAAGAATTAGAAAATTTTTTAATCAATAACTTAAGAAAAAAAGATCTAGTGGTTTTTATGGGTGCTGGTAATATTTCAAAAATGGCGCATGAGCTTGTAAATAAATATATCAGGTTAAACAAATGACTATAAAACAGGATAAATTTTTTCCAGACGGTAATGGCCTTGCGGAGTTAAAAGGAAAGATATTATTTAATAAACCTCTAGAAAACTTGTCTTGGTTAAAAGTTGGAGGACCTGCAGAGTGTTTGTATATCCCCTATAATCTTGAAGACCTTTCTCATTTTCTTTCATATCTTTCACCTAAAATAAATATCAACGTTTTTGGTAGATTATCAAATGTTCTTATTCGCGACGGAGGCTTATCCGGCGTAACTATTTTAATGCCTCCAAATTTCTTGCCGATTAATATTTTAAAAGGAGGTCAGATCTCAGCGGGTGCTGGAATACTTGATAAGGACCTCTCTTATCAAGCAATGTGTGCCGAGTTAGGAGGATTAGAATTTTTGTCAAGCATTCCGGGTAGCATAGGTGGTGCTGTTGCAATGAATGCAGGGTGCTATGGAAAGGAGATTAAGGATATTATTTTAGAGGGTAAATTTATTGATAGAAAAGGTAAAATATCTATTTTAACTAAGAAAGAAATAGGTTTTTTATATAGAGGAACAAAATTATCAGAGGGAAAAATCCTTATAGAAGCCATTTTCCAAGGAAAACCTTCTAAAAAAGAAAAAATTAGATCACTAATTGAAAAAATTAATTCAGATAGAGAAACATCGCAACCAAAAGGTTATGCGACCGGAGGTAGCACTTTTAAAAACCCTACAGAAAAAAAGGCTTGGGAGCTTATAAAAGAAGCAGGATTGCAAGGGAAAAAAATTGGAGGAGCAGAAGTATCGAAAAAACATTGTAATTTTCTAATCAATAATGGAGAAGCAACAGCAAAAGATTTTGAGGATTTAGGAAATACAATTATTGAGGAGGTTTTTTCCTGTTCGGGGATTACTTTGGAATGGGAAATAAGAATTGTAGGCCAACATCTTGATAGATAAAAGTTCTCATATTTTAGTATTAAAAGGAGGAGAATCAGCCGAAAGGCAGGTAAGCCTTGAATCAGGAAAATATGTAGAAAAAGCCTTAGATGAAATAGGCTATAAGGTTTCATCGTTAGATTGTAGGGGTGATTTTGTAACTAAAATTATAAGCACAAAACCGGATTTATGTTTCAACGCTCTTCATGGTCCTGGTGGTGAAGACGGAAAAATTCAAAGAATTTTGGAAGAATGCAATATTCCTTATACACACTCGGGAATTAATTCTTCAGAAGTTGCCATGAATAAAGCTATTTCAAAAAACATTTTTAATAGAAATAAATTATTAACTCCTAACTTCAAGTTGATAGATATAGAAGAGATTAAAACTTTTGAATTCTATTATCCTGTTGTAATTAAGCCTATCGGCCAAGGTTCCAGTCTTGGCGTTTACACAATTCATGGTGAATCAGATAGAATTAATTTTCTTAACGATCTCAGTTGTTGGGATTTTGGAGAAAAGGTTATTATTGAAGAATATATTAGAGGAAGGGAACTTACTTGTGCGGTTATAGATAACAAACCTAGCATGGTCATGGAAATAAAAACGAAAAACAACTTTTACGACTATAATTCTAAGTATTGTGAGGGAGGCTCCACTCACATAACTCCCGCTCCTATTTCTGAGCTGATTTATAGTCAAACAAGAAAAATGACTATTAAAAGCCATAATTTAATTGGATGTAGAGGTATTACAAGGGCAGACTTTATATTTGGAAGGAGTTTGAATGAAAAAGAATCTTTGTACATTCTTGAAGTAAATACACAGCCTGGCATGACTAAGACTTCTTTAGTTCCAGAATTAGCCTTAAAGCAGGGTATTAGTTACGTGGATTTAGTTAACTTAATAATTAAGGACGCATCATGCGGAAGATAAGAAACTACTTTTATATTTCTGTCAGTATTCTCTTTTTATTTTTCTCAATATTTGTCTACTTGTTTTATTTTAATGGTAATGCTCTTTTGGGGCAATTTAATGAGAGCGCCAATAAAGTTTTTAAATTAGAGTCAATTAAATTAATTGGTAGGAATAGGTCAAGCAGAGGAAAAATTCTCTCTTCAATTAATCTAAAGGTCGGAGATCCGTTATTTAATCTCAACTTAAATGATATTCGACAGAATGTTTTGAGCGTGCCTTGGGTTAAAGATGTAAGTATTAACAGAAATCTACCAAATAGCCTGTTGGTGGTTATTGAAGAGTATCAACCTTCTGCAATTTGGGAATTTAATAAGGAACAGATTGTTCTTGATAGAGACGGTTACCACATTGAGAACGTTACAGGTCAAAAAGTCTTTGAGGATCTCCTTTTAGTTAAAGGTGAAGAAGCAGATAGCAAATTCAGTGAACTTATTCTGGCTCTTGACTATCATCCCGACATAGCTTCTAGGCTCCAATATGCAATTTTAATAGCAAAAAGAAGATGGGATATTTATATCGATGATCAAGTGTTAGTCAAATTACCTACAGGGGATATCAGCGAATCGCTCTTTGATTTAAAGAGATATTTAAAAGAATATAAATTTATTGAATATGGCCACAAAAAAATAGATTTGAAGATAAGGGGAAAAATTGCAACTGATAAGGCGCCTAGAAGGGTAATCAATGAATAAAGAGACTTTTCAAAGTGATCTTTTTATGGGGGATGCTAGAAAAAATAATCGATCTAAAGGATTGGTGACGGCAATTGATTTAGGATCAGATAAAGTTGCTTGTTTTATTGCGAGAATTGATCAAGTGACGCACGAAAGAAGAGCGGCTAGAATTATAGGGGCAGGTTATTGCCAATCGAAAGGAATAAAAAACGGATTAATTATTGATCCAGCTGAGGCCGAAAAATCAGTTAGATTAGCTCTCGATAATGCAGAAAATGAAGCATCTGCAGAGGTAAGTAGTGCCTATATATCTATTTCAGGCAGTCACATTAAAAGTTCAATCTTATCAGGAAGAATTCCTGTGTCCGAAAGGGTGGTTAATCAGGATCATGTTGACGCAGTAATAAAAAATGCAAGAAAAAACCTAAATATAGGCGATGAAAGAGTTCTACATGTTATTCCTTCGAAGTTCTTTGTTGATGACGCCAGAAATGTTCCTGATCCTACAGGATTAATTGCAGACATTCTGGGAATAGAATTAACTCTCATCACATCAAGTAATAACCCTACTATGAATATTGAAAATGTAATTCATAATTGTCACATTGATATCCTAGATATCCTTGCAGAGCCTTATGTTTCAGGATTAGCTTGTCTTTATGAGCACGAAAAAGATTTGGGTTCAGTTTGTATAGATATAGGATCAGGAACAACTTCTATATCAATCTTCTTTGAGGGAACTGTTGTTTATACAAAATCCATAAAAATCGGTGGATGGTATATTTCTAATGATATTGCTAAAGGACTTTCGACACCTTTTGAACATGCTGAAGGCATAAAGAATCTATATGGGAGCACTTTATTTGGTTCAAATGATACGGAACAATTTTATGAAATACCACAATTAGAAGAAAAATCTAGTTCGCGAAGGTCATTTAAATTAAGTGACTTGATAACAATTATAAAACCTAGATATGAAGAAATTCTTGAGATGTCGTTACATGCTATTGAGAATTCAGGATATTCTGAAATTGCAAGAAGAAATGTTGTATTAACAGGCGGTACAACTCATCTAACAGGGAGTCTTGAAATTGCAGAAAGGGTTTTAGATTGTAGTGTTAGATTGGGAATGCCTACGAAATTAGGGGGTTTATCTGAAAATACCTCAGGACCTAGCTTTTCTTCATGTGCCGGTGTAATAATTCATGCGCTTGATCAAAAAAAAAATGAACTGAAGCACTTAAAAAAAAGGTCTAGTTTTACTCAGAAAATTATTAAAAATTTAATGGGAACAGGGTTTTAGAAAGCTTTCTTTCCCTTGTTTATAACTAAGAATCAGTTGAAGTATAAGTATCTGATATAGGAGAAGAAATTGTCTATTGAGCTATCTGCGCCTGAAGCTGAGAAGTTAAAACCACGTTTAGCTGTACTCGGAGTTGGAGGAGGAGGAGGAAATGTTCTAAGAACAATGATTAAATGTGGCCTTACGGGTGTTGATTTGTATTCGGTTAATACTGATGCACAGGCTCTAGAAGAAAATATTCTTCAAGAAAATACAACAAGAATTCAAATTGGATCCCAAATTACCAGAGGTTTAGGAGCTGGAGCTGACCCTAAGATTGGAAAGAAGGCTGCTCAAGAATCTGCTGAAGAAATTAAAGATCATCTAAGAGGCATTAATATGATTTTTATTTCTGCGTGTATGGGGGGCGGAACAGGAACAGGAGCTGCCCCGATAATTGCTCAAATAGCAAAGGAAATGGGCATTCTTACTGTCGGTGTTGTGACAACCCCTTGGAGATTTGATGGTACTAAAAAAATGAAAATGGCTGAGGAAGGTGTAAAAGAATTATCCAAATGTGTTGATACTTTGATAGTCGTTCCTAATGAAAATGTTTTCAGAGTGGCTAATATTGAAACAAATTTTAATGAATGCAATGAGATCATAAATCGTACATTGTATGATGGGGTGTCTGCAATTAGCTCCCTAATNGTACAGAAAGGAAGAATNAATATAGATTTTGCAGATGTAAAAACGGTAATGGCATTTGTTGGNAAGGCCNCTTTCGGGGTTGGAAAATCTTCAGGAGAAAACAGATCTGTTATGGCGGCAGAAATGTCAATATCAAACCCAATGCTAGATGAAGTAAATTTAAGAGATGCTCAAGGGTTGCTTATATCTATAACGGCTAGCACGGAAATAACTCTAGCTGAAATGGATTCAGCTGTACATGCAGTAAAAGATCAAAATCATAATCAGGAATGCGAGATCATAACAGGACTTTTTGAAGATGACGACCTAGGTGATGAGATAATAGTTTCTACGGTAGCTACTGGAATGACTAATAAGACTAGTGACGAAGACAAAATAGTTAATCTAGAAGAAGACCCTATTTTAGATCAGAAAAATGATCAGACAACTGATGAGAATTCTAATGATGCAATCCGATCAGTAGAGCTCGAGGTTCGCCAAATTCCACCAGAAACACCAAGAAAAGATGAGAATTACAGTGGTATTGAAGAGAATGATTTAGATATATCTGTTGATAAAGAAATGGAAGAGGACGAAGATCAGGATACTAATTTAAATGAAAATATTACTGAACCAGAAGAATGGGAAAATGATGATGGGGTTCCCCTTTTTAAGAGCGATCGCTTTGATAACATTGATGATGATGACGATCTTGATTCCCAGTTAGAAATACCTGCCTTTCAAAGAAAAAAAAATAATTAATCAAATCTAATCGTTACAAAACGACACAATCTTTTATTTGGCTTAAAGGAATACCACTGTTAACTAAAATGGTATTATTAGATGCTGCTCAATAAAATTTAAAAAGAGTGAAGATAAGGAAGTATGAATGTCTACGATAGATTCACGAATTAAATATCCAAAAATGGATTGTAATTTTATGGAAGCTTCAGGTTTTTATCCCTGGCAAACTACAATTGCTAAATCAGTTTCATCTTCAGGTATTGGTCTTCACAAAGGTGATGATATAAGTTTTATTTTAAATCCAGCCAAAGAAAACTCTGGAATAGTTTTTGTAAGGAAAGATATTGACGCAGACCAACCCGAAAGAACTGTAAAAGCAAGATATGACAATGTTTCGGATACAAATTTTTGTACAACCATAGAAAACAATGATGGCTCTAAGGTATCTACAATAGAACACCTTATGGCGGCCCTGTGTGGTTCGGGTATAGATAATGTTGAGATCGAAATTGATGGAGACGAAGTTCCAATTATGGATGGAAGTTCTCTTCCATTTATAAAATTAATTGAAGAAGCCGGAATAGCTAGTCTTTCTGCAAAAAGAAAGTTTATAAAGATTCTTGATAAGATTTCCATCACTGATGGAAATAAAATTTGTCATTTAGAGCCTAGCAAGGGTATGGATTTTTTTGTTTCCATAGATTTTTCTGATAATGTTATTGGAAAACAGTCAATTTCTTTCTCTATGCAGGATGATGGCTTTAAAGATTTTGCTTCCAGCGCTCGTACGTTTGGTTTTATGAAAGATGTTGAGGCATTGAGGTTTTTAGGGCTAGGACTTGGAGGAAGTCTCGATAACTGTATAGTTATAGATAATGATGAGGTTATTAATTCTGAAGGATTAAGACACAAAGACGAATTTGTTCTTCACAAACTCCTTGATGCGGTTGGAGATTTATTTACTTCCGGTTACCGAATCCAAGGAAAATACTCAGGTTATTTGTGTGGTCACTACACAAATAATTTACTGCTTAAGGAATTATTTGCAAATAAAGACTCTTATGAAATCATTGAGTTGGGTGATAATCATAATCTGAATATTGAACGGGATGTCGACGTTACTTAGTTTCTTTTATTTCTTTTAATAAGGTTCGTATAGCTCTTTTATTCTTTTAGTAATATAATTACAAAATGATCAATCTAAACATTAAATATTTTGTCAAAAATAGTTTATTTATACTAATTTTTGGACTCCTAATTTCTTGCTCAAGTAATGATGGAAGGCCGGAATACAGGGAAAGAACCTTAGAGGCAATATACAACAATGCACTCTATAATCTAGAAAGGGGGCGTTTTCAACAGGCCGCTTTTGAGTTCGATGAAGTTGAGAGGCAGCACCCTTACTCTTCTTGGGCACGAAGGGCAATGTTGATGTCAGCTTATACCTATTATTTACAAAATAAATATGATGAGGCTATTTCTTCTGCGCAGCGATTTATATCCTTACATCCAGGCAATAAGCATGCTGTTTATGCTTACTATCTTATTGGTCAATCCTACTATGAACGTATTTCCGATGTTGCAAGAGACCAAAAAATAACCGAAATGGCCTTAGAGTCCTTTATAGAAATCATTAGGCGCTATCCTGACACAGATTATGCAAGAGACGCGCAAATGAAAGTAGATTTGACTATGGACCATCTTGCTGGGAAGGAAATGTATATTGGTAGATATTATTTAAAACAAAGTGCATTTCTTGCTGCGATCAATCGTTTCAGAAGTGTTGTGGTTGACTACAAGACAACAAGCCATACTCCTGAGGCTCTTCATAGAATTGTTGAGGCATATATCTCGTTGGGTCTAATGGAAGAGGCAAAGGCTACTGCTTCAGTTTTAGGATATAATTTCCCAAATAGTCACTGGTATAAGGACAGTTATGAGTTAGTCAAAAGTTTTCCTTAATAAGCACTCTTATGAATAGCGATCAGAAAATCAAAAAAAAAGATTCACAAAATGAACTTGTTGAGCTCTATAAAGAATTAGAGTTTCATAACCAGAAATATCACCTAGATGACGATCCTCAGATTTCAGATACAGAATTTGACAAGTTATTCAGACGCGCTACTGAGATTGAGAAAGAATTTCCTGAATTAAAGAGAAAAAATTCACCAACTGACTTAGTTGGCGCTAAGCCATTAGAAAAATTCAATAAGGTAGAACATTCTGTACCTATGCTGTCTATTCAAAACGCAAAAGATCTAAATGAAGTTCAAAGTTGGATAGATAGCCTTAGTAGTTTTTTAATGCTTGATCAGAATCAGCACATTGAGTTTGTTGCTGAACCTAAAATTGACGGCTTATCTGCAACTATAATATACGAGGAAGGCAAAATGGTTCTTGGGGCGACGAGAGGGGATGGTTCTTATGGTGAAGATGTCACTGAGAATCTAAAAACGATTGTAGATATACCAAAAAAAATTGACGAAAAGAAAACCCCTAAAGTTCTTGAAGTTAGGGGAGAAGTTTATATTTCTCATGAGGATTTTGATGAATTGAATAAATTACAAGAAGAGAGTGGAAAAGATTTATTCAAGAATCCGAGGAATGCTGCAGCAGGTTCTTTAAAACAACTTGACCCAAGGGAAACATCTAAAAGACCACTGCGTTTTTTTGCATATAGTTGGGGTAGAATATCTCCATTATTATACGAAAAACATAGCGATATAATAGATAATTTCAATGACTTGGGATTACCAGTTAATCCTTTATCAACGGTTCATAATTCTCTAAAATCATTGGAAAAATATTACGATGAAATTCTCAGCAAAAGAATAGACATTGGTTATGACATTGATGGAATAGTCTACAAATTAAATAGACTTGACTGGAGAGAAAGACTCCAGTCAACTGACCACCACCCACGTTGGGCAATTGCTCACAAGTTTCCTTCTGAAAGGGCAGCTTCAGAGATCATTGATGTTCACATTCAGGTAGGAAGAACAGGAGTACTGACTCCTGTCGCAAGATTGAAGCCTGTTGTGATTGGAGGGGCGGTGGTTTCAAACGCCAGTTTGCATAATTATGAAGATATACAAAAAAAGGATATCCGAATTGGTGACAAGGTTTGGGTTCAGAGGGCAGGTGATGTCATTCCCCAGGTGATCGAGGTCATTAAATCAAAAAGAAAGGACAATTTAAGAGAAATCAAGATTCCAGACAAATGCCCTGTTTGTGGATCTCCCGCAGAAAAAGAGTTGTTGTCTGATAAAGATGGAAAAAAAATGTCCTATGAAAAATATATTCGCTGCACTGGAGGTTTTACTTGTTCATCTCAAGTAAAAGAAAGACTAAAGCATTTTGTTTCAAAAGAGGCTTTCGATATAGACGGTATTGGTGAAAAGCAGGTTAACGATTATTTTGATATGGGCATGATTAAAGATCCTATTGATATTTTTTCTCTTGAGAAAAAATATAGGGATAAACCCCCAAATATATGGATCTATACTTCAGGATCAAAATCAAAGATCAACACGATAAAAGATAGTGCGGTAAAACTATTCAAGGCAATTGAAGATAAGAAAGAAATAAAGCTGGATAGATTTATCTATGCTTTAGGGATACGGCACTTGGGATCATCAACAGCCTCTCTTCTCGCTAGCCATTTTATCACTCTCAAAAAGATGGTTTCAGTGTTTTCCGATATTTCTCTTTCCGAGGAACTGAATGAAGTGAAATCCCTAGATGGGATTGGAGGTAAAGTGGTAGAATCATTGCAAACTTTTTTTGATAGAACTGAGACACGCAATCTTGTAAAGAATTTATTGGCAGCAGGTATAACAGTTAGGGACTACGAGCAGATTGAGGCTGATAGCAAGATATCAGGAAAAAGAATAGTCATTACAGGAACGTTAAGCGGAATGAGCAGGGCAGAGGCGAAGGTCAGGATAGAATCACTTGGAGCAAAAGTTGTATCGAGCGTTTCTAAAAAAACTAATTTTATTATAACAGGTGGAAAACCTACAATTTCAAAGGTAGAGCAAGCCAATAAACTCGGCATAAATGTTTTTGATGAGAATAAATGGGAAGAATTTCTTTCTACAACGGAAGAGTAGAGTTTCTAAGCCATTTTTTTTCCTGTTTGTTCATAAATGGCGATAATTTTTTATAAACTTTTTTATGATACGAATTTAACCAAGATGTTTCTTGGTTATTCAAAAGATGTTTATTGATAAGGTTTTTATCTAAAGGTGCAAGCGTCAAGGTTTCAAAACATAGATCTACGTCTTTTTTTCTGCTATTCGTTACGACAACTAGGTTCTCAATTCGTATTCCATAAGATCCTTCTTTATAATACCCGGGCTCATTAGATACGATCATTCCCTTTTCAAGGGGAACTGCTGATCGTGGAGATATACTTTGGGGCCCCTCATGGACACCAAGATAGCTTCCCACTCCATGTCCAGTCCCATGATCGAAATTGAGACCCTCTTTCTTTAAAAACTTTCTAGCTAAGGTATCAAGTTTAATTCCAGTTTCGCCATATTTGAAATGATTAGTTGCAACCGCAATATGTCCTTTAAGCACAAGCGTAAAATTATTAATTTTTTCTTCACTTATATCTGAAATATTTTTATTTATCCCTAAGGTCCTTGTTACATCAGTTGTCCCATATTTGTATTGTCCTCCAGAGTCCAAAAGAAAGAGGTCCCCAGGTTTTAGTACTTTGTTGGTTTTTTGGTTTGATTTGTAATGGATTATTGCTCCATTGCTTCCTGTTCCAGAAATTGTATTAAACGATAATGATTTGAGATCTTTACTTCTTTTTCTAAATTCTAATAGTTTTTTTTGGGCTGTTAGTTCATCTATTTTCATTTTTTTAGTATTTTTCTCTAGCCAAAATAAGAATTTCGTTAAAGCAACTCCATCGTTCAAATGAGCCTCAAACATTCCTTTTATTTCAACGTTATTTTTGCAAGCTTTCATGAGTGTTGTGGGATCTTTTTCCTCTTTGTATGAAAGTGAAAGTTCTCTTATAAGCTTAGAATAATATCGAGATGTATGATCAGGATCATACTGAGTTTTCTTAAACTTCATCTTCTTTAAATACGCTTCTATTTCTCTAATCTTATATACTTGGACGTCATCACCGATCCAATAATTGATTTTTTTGTCTATAGTTTGATTATCTGTGAATAGGGCAACTTTATTGTTCTTATCTATTATTAGATGACTACGAAGGATAGGGGTGTGTTCAAGATCCTGCCCTCTTATATTCAGTATCCAACATACATTTTCAGGTTGCGAAACAAGAAGAGAATCTGCACCTTCATTTGCTAGCGATTTAAGAATTTTTCTCTTTTTTGTAGAGGATTCTATTCCTGAATATTTAAGCTCATGCATAAAAATAGGTTTTTTATAATTTTTTTGTCTTTTCCATATTAAATCCAGTAGATTTTTAGTCTCAATAAATTCTATATTTGATAGTTTGCATGCCTTTTCTATTCTTTGATAATTTGATTGCGACAATGTTTTTGGATCAAATCCTATCCTTCTATTTCTAAATGGATTCTTTCTAATCCATTTTACAAAACCAGGATTAATAAGATGTTCATATTCAAAAATTTTTGGGTTAGTTTCTTTTCTGACTTGTGTTGTATACCTGCCATCTACAAAAATAATTGCTTTTTTTAAAGATATAAAGCTAAGACCGGCAGAGCCACTGAAATCAGTAAGCCAGCTCAGTCTTTCTGCATATTTCGGAAGATATTCACTTAATAATTCATCTTCATGTGGCAACAAATAACCATCAATGTTGTTTGTTTTAAACAACATTCTCAATTTACCTATATTATTTCTGCTATTTACCAAGATTATCCTCAGTTGTTTTTCTTAATTATAGCTCTTCTACGAAATTTTCCATAACTTTTCTTGTGCCGCCCTTACCAAAATTTATAGTTAATTTCTTACCATCAACACTTAACACTTTTCCTTCCCCGAACTTCTTATGAATGACTTTTGAGCCCATATGAAATGATGAATTGTTTGAATTTTCAATAAATTTAGTGTTTTTGTATTCCAATGATTGAGTGTCGGTAAAATTCTTTCCTCTTTCCCATCCAGGGGTCTCATAGTCAGACTGATCAAAGTCGCTGAAATCTTTTTTCTTAAATAATTCTTTCTCACCCGAAAAGTGAGACATATTTAATTCTGTATTATTTTCTGGTAACTCATTCACAAATCTGGACGGTACAGACGAAATCCATTGGTTGTGCATTCTTCTGTTTGCTGAAAAAAATATAGAAGATTTTTTCTTCGCACGTGTAATTCCTACATAAGCAAGACGCCTTTCTTCTTCAAGAGAATCCTGACCTCCCTCGTCTATAGCTCTTTGATTAGGAAATACTCCTTCCTCCCATCCGGGAAGAAAAATATAATCAAACTCCAACCCTTTAGCTGCGTGAAGGGTCATTAAACTTACTTTTTGACCGTCCTGATCTCTGTCAATTTCCATTACTAGTGAAATGTGTTCAAGATAGGCTTGTATACTTTCAAAGGGTTCCAGTGATTTGAATAACTCATATATATTTTCCTCCCTTCCTGTAGAAGTTAGAGACTCATCTCTCCTTAGCATTTCCAAGTATCCTGAATCTTCAATAATCATTTCTGCTAGTTCATTATTGTCATGTTTATCAATCTGATCATGCCATCTGTATATTAGATTTATGAGTTGCGATAAAGATTCCTTGGTTTTTCCTTTAAATGTAGAATTTGTGATTAGATCATTTGAGGCTTCTATCATCGGAATATTATTTTTCTTTGAGTAATCCCTTATTTTTTTTACAGAGGTCTCTCCAATTCCTCTTTTCGGCGTATTGATTATTCTTTGTAGCGCCAAGCTATCCGTGGGGAGCAATGCAAGACGAAGATAAGCATTACAGTCCCTTATTTCCTTCCTTTCATAAAATCTTGGTCCGCCTATAACCTTGTAGGGTAGACCTATGGAAATAAACCTATCTTCAAATTCACGCATTTGAAAGCTTGCCCTGACCAGTACTGCTGCTTCGTTTAAATCCCGATTTTTTTGCATAATGGATTCAAGTTCGGTTGATATTAACCTTGCTTCTTCCTCGCCATCCCATACCGAGGTAACTAAGACTTTTTCTCCATCACCAGAATTTGTCCATAACGTTTTTCCTAAGCGTGAATCATTCTTTTCTATTAATTTTGATGCAGCACCCAAAATATGACCGCTGGATCTATAATTTTCTTCGAGTCGAATAATCTTTGAATCTTTAAAATCCTTCTCGAATCGCAAAATGTTAGAGACTTCTGCACCCCTCCAAGAATAAATGGACTGATCATCATCCCCCACACAACAGATATTTTTTGATTTGTCAGAAATTAATTTAAGCAATTTGTACTGTGCCGTATTAGTATCTTGATATTCGTCCACTAGTGTAAATTTGAACCTGTTCTGGTAACTTTCAAGAATATCGGTGTTTTCTTCAAACAGACGGATAACTTCTAAAATTAAATCTCCAAAATCCGCGGCATTAAAAAATTTTAGCCTTTCCTGGTATAATGCATATAATTTTTTTCCTTTTCCATTAGCAAAATAATCCTTTTCGCCTGAAGAAATTTGGTTTGGGTAAAGTCCTTTATTTTTCCATTGATCGATGAGATTTAACAACATTTTTGGAGACCATCTTTTTTCATCTATATTTTCATCAATGATGATCTGTTTTAATAGTCTGGTCTGGTCATCGGTATTGAGAATAATAAAATTGTTTTTTAGTTCAATCTTTTCGGGATGATATCGAAGTATTTGAGCGCCAATCGAGTGAAATGTTCCAAGCCATTTTAAGCCGGAGGACAAATCCCCGATTTGTTTATTGACTCTTTCCTTCATTTCGTTAGCCGCCTTATTTGTAAAAGTTACTGACAATAGTTCGCCTGGGAGGGCTTTTCTTTCTATTAGAAGTCGAATTAATCGTGTTGTTAAAACGCCTGTCTTCCCTGTTCCGGCTCCTGCCAGCACCAATAAAGGACCTTCATCATGAAATACAGCTTTTCTTTGAGGCTTGTTGAGTCTGCTGAAGATTTCAATTTCTTCATAATTTATTTGGGGTGTCTTTTCGATCATTTTCTATGGATTTTAATATATAAACACGAATTTCAGAAGCAAGACTTCCTTTCCTATCTTTTTTATCAATTTTTTGAATTAGATCATCAAGTTTTAAGTTTCCTTTACTTGCTATCCTTTTCAATTGTAACCAGAATTCTTTTTCTAAGGCTATGCTAGTGTTATGCCCTGATAAAACTATTGTTTTTTTTATTTGATTAGACATTCCTTAGGATGGAGATACCATCTTTTCTGGATCAATAATTTTATCAAATTCCTCTTCTGAAATACAACCGGATTTTAAAGCCTCTTCTCTTAAAGTTGTTCCATTTTTATGTGCCTTTTTTGCTATTTCTGAGGCTTTGTCATATCCAATATTTGGTGTTAAGGCTGTTACAAGCATGAGCGAATTGTCTATATGCTCTTTAATCCTCTTTTCATCTGGCTGAATGCCTTTAATGCAATTTTTCTCAAAACTTTTAATACCATCTGAAAGAATTTTGATTGATTGTAAAACGTTGTAAGCAATTAAAGGTTTGAAGACGTTAAGCTCAAGATGCCCTTGGCTTCCAGCCATACTTATACTGGTATGATTACCCATAACCTGTAAACAGATCATTGTCATAGCTTCACATTGAGTCGGGTTCACTTTTCCTGGCATTATTGATGATCCTGGTTCATTTTCCGGTAGTTGTATCTCACCCAATCCTGATCTGGGTCCGGAGCCTAAAAGTCTGATATCACTTGCTATTTTAAAAAGTGATGATGCAAGTGTATTTAAAGATCCCGAGTAACCTACCAAGGCATCATGGGTGGCTAATGCCTCAAATTTGTTATCTGCTGTTTGAAAGGGTTCTCCTGTAAGAGAAGCACATTCTATAGCAAATTCTTTGTCAAAACCTTCGTTTGTGTTTAAACCTGTTCCAACAGCGGTTCCACCTTGGGCTAAAAAATATAAATCCTCTAAGGCATTATTTATTCTGTTAATATTTTTTTCTATCTGAACAAAATAACCAGAAAATTCTTGTCCCAAAGTTACTGGAGTAGCGTCCTGAAGATGGGTTCTTCCTATTTTTGTAATTTTTGCAAACTTTTTTGATTTATCCTCAAGGGATTTTGAAAGAACTAATAAATTAGGTATTAAATTTTCTTTAGTTTCAGTTACAGACGCTATATGCATTGCTGTTGGAAAGGTATCATTTGAAGATTGAGAGCAATTGCAATGGTCGTTAGGGTGAACAGGATCTTTTGTTCCAATTTTCCCTTTTAATATTTCTATTGCCCGGTTAGATATGACCTCGTTTGCATTCATGTTTGTTTGTGTTCCTGAGCCGGTTTGCCACACAACAAGAGGGAAATGTTCATTTAGTTTTCCTGAAATTACTTCCTCCGATGCTTGAATTATGGCATCAGCAATATCTGCCTCTATTAATCCCTGAGACTTATTTACTTTTGCAGCCGCTAATTTAATTATTCCTAAAGCTCTTATAATAGCTTTGGGCATCAGTTCATTTCCAATTTTGAAGTTCTCAAGTGATCTTTGGGTTTGTGCCCCCCAGTATTTATCTTTTGGAACAGATATGGATCCAAAACTATCTGTTTCTTTTCTAGTTTCCGTCAAAAATGTTCTCCTGAAAGAATCGTCACATTATAACTCAACTAAAAAATAGAGCTAGAACAATGAAAATAAAAATTGAGCGAGGAGCTTCTGTTGCCAGGTGCTCCTCAAACCCCGCCTAATTATGCAACTAATTAGGAGTTAAATTGAGCAGCTCGCACTTAAGCAGCGAGAGCTAACTCTGCATAGTCGTCATTTGCAACTATAATTAAGCCCGATAACGGTGGTACAATGCCGAGCAAAAAGAAAATCTTTACACTTTCGTCGATCCTATTTCACCCCCATAAATTTTTGGTGGAGGTGCCGGGTACCGCCCCCGGGTCCGATAAGTTTATTACAAAATCCGTTTATTGCTATAGCTGATAAACAGCAAGATATTTATATAACTAATTAATTAAAATTTGAAGTGTCAAATAAGTAGTTTAAAATAGGTTAAGAATTAGGAGTTCTTTAGTGCAACAATATTTAGATCTTATTAATCACGTTATCAGCGATGGAAATGACAAATCCGATAGAACCGGAACTGGTACTAGATCGGTTTTTGGCTACCAAATGAGATTTGATCTTAAAGACAGTTTTCCTCTTTTAACCACCAAGAAGATTCACTTTAAATCGATAATTTATGAATTACTGTGGTTTTTAAACGGTGACACAAACACAAAATATTTGAATGAAAACGGAATAAGTATCTGGAATGAGTGGGCAGACGAAAACGGTGATTTAGGGCCAGTCTATGGTTATCAATGGCGATCATGGCCTTCAAAAACTGGAGGTAAAATTGATCAAATCAGCCAGTTAATTGAACAGCTCAAAATGAATCCGGATTCAAGAAGACACATAGTATCTGCCTGGAATCCTTCTGACGTTGACGAGATGGCGCTACCCCCATGTCATTGCTTATTTCAATTCTATGTTAGTCAAGGAGCATTATCATGCCAACTCTATCAGAGATCAGCAGATATTTTCTTAGGAGTGCCTTTTAATATCGCTTCCTACTCTCTTTTAACTATAATGATTGCAAAGATCCTTAATTTAAAACCTGGAGAATTTATTCATACTTTCGGGGATGCGCATCTTTATAACAATCATTTTGATCAGGCTAGAGAGCAAATTCAAAGAACACCTAAAATATCACCCAAAATCAAAATTTTGTCGAGCCCTGACTCAATATTTGATTTTCAGTATAATGATTTTGTGCTTGAGGATTACAATCCACATCCTCACATTTCGGCACCTATAGCTGTTTGATAAGATGTTAATTAGTCTTATTGCGGCAGTAGCAAAAAATAGAGTTATAGGAGAAAAAGGAAAGTTACCTTGGAACCTGCCCTCGGATTTAAAAAAATTCAGAGAATTAACCATACACAAACCTATTATTATGGGAAGAAAAACTTGGGAATCAATTGGAAGACCACTCCCCAACAGAGACAATATTGTAGTTACAAAGAGAACTGACATTAAAGTAGACGGTATAATTATTTGTTCTAGTCCAGATAAAGCCCTTTACGAGGCAAAGCTTAGGGCCGCGCATAGGGATTCGAATGAAATTATGATTATTGGTGGTGGGCATATCTACAAAGAATATATGGATAAAGCTAATAAAATATATATTACAGAGGTAGATTTGGAGCCAACTGGTGATGCCTTTTTTCCTTCAATAGACTTTAATTTGTACAAAGAAGTTAGCAGAGAGCCTAAAGCAAAGAATGAAGGTGACAGCGCTTATCATTCATTAGTAATATATGAGAAAAATAGATAGGGTGATTTTATGAAAAAGACGTACGAAGAGTTAACCGATGATCTTCTCTTTCCAGAAGGCCCTATATTTATGCCTGACGGTTCAATAATATTAGTCGAGATTGCTAGAGGCACTTTAACAAGAGTTAATGCGAATGGATCAAAAGATATTATTGCCGAATTGGGGGGTGGGCCAAATGGAGCTGCTGTCGGCCCTGATGGATGTGTTTATGTCTGTAATAATGGTGGTTTTGAGTGGCATGACATTGATGGCCTTTTAATTCCTGGAGGTCAAGGTAAAGATTATTCTGGCGGAAGAATCGAAAAAGTTGATCTCAAAACTGGATTATCTGAGGTTATATATATTGAATGTGATGGTAATCCATTAAAAGGACCTAATGATATTGTATTTGATAAGCAAGGAGGTTTTTGGTTCACGGATTTAGGCAAAACCTATGGCAGACAAAAAGACCAGGGAGCATTATTTTATGCAAAAATTGACGGTTCATTTATCAAAGAAGTTGTTTTCCCAATTGAAAGTCCTAATGGTGTTGGTTTATCTCCTAATGAAGATGTTGTTTATGTTGCCGATACGACACCAGGAAGATTATGGGGTTATCCGATTTCTGAGCCTGGAGTTATTAAGGGTCCAAAATCTTTTGGAATTCATAGCGGGGTGCATTTTATTCACGGTTCATCAGGATTAGTTTTATTTGACTCTTTAGCTGTAGATTCTGAGGGATGGATAAATGTTGCAACCATTTTTAAGGGAGGAATCACAAGAATATCACCGGATAAGTCTAAATATGAATTCTTTGAGACGGATGATATGTTAACAACTAACATTTGTTTTGGGGGAGATGACTTAAAGACGGCTTTTATAACTTTATCTTCAACAGGTAGATTAGTAAAAACTGATTGGGATGTAGCCGGTCATAAGCTTAATTTTTAATAAGAAATCTACAATATTTATTTTATAAAATCCCAAAAACCAGCCAAAGGTTTTTTTGTTGCTTCAAAAAAATTCAGCTAAACCTATTAATTTACCTGCTATCTTATCAAAATAATCTTTTTTAAGGTTTGTAGGGTCTCCTTGATCAGAATTAATTCTAATTTCTTTGTCCAGCGGCATAGATCCAAGGAAATCTATATTTATATTTGCAGCTAAGTTCTTGGCGCCATCTTTTCCAAAAATGTCCTCCCTTTGACCATCTGGGAGTAGGAAGTAAGACATATTTTCAACTATACCTAAGATTCTAATATTAACTTTATTAAACATTCCAATAGCCTTTTTAGCGTCATTCAGTGCTACTGGTTGAGGCGTGGAAATAATAATAACTCCATCAAGAGGTAGATGCTGGGAAACGGTTATTTGTGCATCTCCTGTCCCAGGGGGCATATCAACTATTAAAATTTCTAGATCTCCCCAAAACGTATCCGTAGCCATTTGTTTTATGGCCGAATGCACCATTGGTCCCCTCCATATTACAGGTTGGTCTTCATCAATAAGAAATCCTATCGACATCACTTTTATTCCGTTAAAATTAAAAGGGACGATTTTTTTGTCTTCTGTAACATCAGGTTTTCCTTTCAGGTTCAACATATGTGGGATTGAAGGGCCATAAATATCAGCATCAAGCAAACCGACTTTCCTTCCCATAACCTTTAATGCTAAAGCAAGGTTTACAGCTAGCGTAGATTTTCCGACTCCTCCCTTGCCGCTTGCCACAGCGATAATTTTCTTTACTCCTTCAACCTTACTCACTTTTTTTGTCTTAACTGATTTTTCGTCTACCTTATTATTCTTTGATACATTGGTTAAAACGCATGTAGCTGATAAAATCCCTTTATTCTTTATAAGAGTATTTTCTATTTGTTTTCTAAGCGGGTCTATAATTTTAAAGTTTTCTTGATTGGCAAAGATAGATATCTGGACATGCCCGTCTTTACAGACAATATTTTCTATTAAACCTTCATCAATAAGGTTTCTTCCATTGGAGAATTTAGTTTCTTTAACTATTTTCTCTATTTTTTTTCTAGATATCTCAGGCATTTATTAACTTTTTCATTAAATTTTGTTAATATTAGTAAATTTCATTTACCTATTGTCAAAGAATGTCTTATAAGACCTTTATAGATTAAGTTTATTTTATTGAAATGGTTAATATTATTAAAAATAACAGTGATTGGAATGGAGACAATCAAAATCCATGGGGTGGACGCTCTGACAGGCGGAGACCCTCCAACTTCGATAACCCTTTTGAAGGTTTGCAAAAACTAATAAGGAGTTTTCTTCCTGGAGGAGGAAGGGGTTTGAGAGGATTTTTTCTTCTGTTTTTAATCCTATTTTCTCTTTGGGCATTAAGTGGAATTTATAGGGTGAATGCAGATGAACAAGGTGTAGTTCTTAGATTCGGGAAATTTATAAGTCAAAGTGGACCAGGTTTGCATTACCGCCTTCCTTGGCCAATAGAAAGTGTTCAAACACCAAAGGTAACTATTGTTAACAGAATAGATATTGGAATGAGAGGCGCACAGAATACAGGTTTCTCTAATCCTAATCGTTCAATGCGTGATGTTCCTGAAGAAAGCTTAATGTTAACAGGCGATGAAAACATAGTCGATATAGATTTTACTGTCTTTTGGGTAATTAGCGATGCATCAAAATTTTTATTTAATATCCAATATCCCGAAAGAACAATCAAAGCCATTGCTGAGAGCGCTATGCGTGAAGTAGTAGGTAATTCTGAGATTCAACCTATACTTACTGGCGCAAGACAAAGAACCGAAGAGTCAGTAAGAAGTTTAATGCAAACTACACTTGATTTATATGGAGCAGGCGTTCAAGTGCGCGAGGTAAAAATGCAGAAAGTTGATCCTCCATCTGCTGTTATTGATTCATTTCGAGATGTCCAGGCGGCAAGAGCCGATCAAGAAAGAGCGCGAAATGAAGCAAATGCTTATGCTAATAAGGTTGTTCCTGAAGCCCAAGGAGAATCTGAAAAGATAAGAAGAGATTCAGAAGCTTATCAATCCCAAACTGTTGCTGAGGCTGAAGGACAGGCCACAAGATTCGTCTCTATTTATTCTGAATATATTGAAGCTAAAGACGTTACGAGAAAGAGAATGTTTTTAGAGACAATGGAGAAGACCTTTAAAGAGATGAATAAGATTATTATTGACGGTGATGCTGTTGGAGGGCAAGGCGTTTTACCATATCTACCTTTAAACGAAATTAGGAAAAAGGGAGATAATTAGCATGAGTGGAAAACAAATCATTTTTGCTTTTCTTGCGGGTACAATATTTTTGCTTACGATCAACACTTTTTTTTCAGTTCATGAGACCAAACAAGCAATAGTTTTACAATTTGGAAGACCTGTAGGATCCCCAATAACCGATGCCGGTCTTAAAATTAAAATACCCTTTATCCAACAAGTTCAATACTTGGATAAAAGGGTTCTTGATTTGGATTCCCCCGCAGAGGAAGTTATCGCGTCCGACCAGAAAAGGCTGGTTGTAGATTCAATCACCCGATGGCAGATTACCGACCCTTTACAATTTTATATAAGTGTTAGGGATGAAAGATTAGCGCGTTCAAGACTTCAAGCAATTGTTTCTTCAAGTTTACGATCAGTATTGGGTGGTGAAGAATTTGTCACCGTTGTTCGTGATAATAGAGATGCGCTTATGAAGAGAATTACGGCGAGAGTTAATGAACAATCGGTTTCTTTAGGTATCAGTATTGTGGATGTAAGAATTAAACGTGCAGATCTTCCAGATGCTAATAGCCAAGCTATATACAGGAGGATGCAGACTGAACGACAACAAGAGGCGGCAGAATTTAGGGCTAAAGGACAAGAAATTTCAAGGGGAATTAGAGCGGAAGCTGAAAAAAAAGTAACAGTTTTATTGGCAGAAGCTACTAGAGATTCAGAAGTTATTAGAGGTACAGGTGACGCATGCAGAAATAGAATTTTTGCGTCCGCTTATGGTTTGGATCCAGATTTCTTTGCTTTTTACAGATCCATGCAATCATATGAAAAGGCGCTTGGAGAAGGAACAACAATTGTTCTTTCACCTGATAGTGATTTTTTAAAGTTTCTCAGCAATCCTAATGCAAAATCTACTGATAACAGTTCTAAGGATAAGGAATTAACACCCGAAAAAAGTAAATTGATAAATCTTATAAAGACCAACGAAAGGCTCAGGAATATAATATGCCCAGAGTTGACCCAAGTTAAACAATAATTTATCAAGATGAATAAATACAAATTAATTCTTTATTCTACTATTGTAAGTGTTTTTTATCTTTCAAACGCTAATTCAATTAGTTTACCCGATTTTACTGAATTGGCTGAAAAGTATGCCCCATCAGTAGTAAATATTCTTTCAGAAAAAAAAGTCGAAGAAAAAGAAACTGAAGATAAAGAGGATTATCCAGAAGGACGTTCTCCTTTCCCTTTTTTTGATGACGAGCGCTTTCGGGATTTTTTTGATAGAAGGCAACCCCCAAGAAACAAAAGACCTCAAAGAACAGGAGGATCAGGATTTATAATTTCTGAAGATGGTTATATTGTTACTAATAATCATGTAGTTGAAGGAGCAACGTCGGTTAAGGTAACACTAAATAATGAAGAGACATTTGATGCAGAAATAGTTGGATTGGACTCTAGAATGGACTTGGCCTTGCTGAAGATTAATGCTGACAGGAAACTTCCTTTCATATCATTTGGAGATAGCAAGAGGTCAAGGGTAGGCGAATGGGTTATTGCTATAGGTAATCCTATGGGTTTAGGTGGATCAGTAACAGCGGGAATTATTTCTGCTTTAGGCAGGGACATTAGATCGGGTCCTTACGATAGTTTTATTCAAACGGATGCCCCAATTAATAGAGGAAATTCTGGCGGGCCTCTGATTAATCTAAATGGTGAGGTTATTGGTGTAAATACAATGATTTATTCACAAACCGGAGGTTCAATAGGTATAGGATTCTCTATTCCTTCAGAACTTGTCGCGCCGGTAATAACACAACTAAAAGAATATGGTGAAACTAGAAGGGGATGGCTTGGAGTCATAATTGAAGAGGTTACTGAGAAAGTTGTCAAAGATATGGATCTGAATGAAGAAAGAGGGGCTTTGATTCAGGAAGTTGTAAAAGGGGGCCCCGCTGAAAAAGGTGGAATTGAGAAAGGTGATGTTATTTTAAAATTTGATGATTTTCCTATAAATAAAATGAGGGATTTGACTACAAAGGTTGCAAATTCAGAAATAGGTAGAAAAGCAAAGATTGAGTTAGTCCGATTCGGAAAGAAAATAAATCTTACAGTCAAATTAGGTAGATTAGAGGGTAATGAAGATTCTTATATATCCGCAAACGAAAGCAAAACCTCTCAAAAGATTCTTGGACTAAGTTTTGGGGAACTTACCCAGGAAATAAAAAGAAAATATAGAGTTCCTTCAAATATAAAAGGAGTGGCAGTAATAGATGTTGGGGAAGATTCAGAGGCGTTTTCAAAGAAAATTACTACTGGAAGCGTTTTAATGAGTATAACTCATCAAAAAATTTCAGGGAATCTTACCTATCAATCGACAGTTCAAGTCAAAGATCCTGTTCAAGCTTTTGAACTCCTTAAGGAACGCAAAGAGGCAGGTGATAAAAGGATTCTTCTTAGAGTTTGGAGACCCGAGTATAGGGTTTCTTCTTTGGTCGCATTATCCTTTGGTAAGGAATAATTAAATTAAAGTTTTGAATTTTAGATTAATCTAAAAGTTGAAACGATAGCAACCCATCTAGAAGCTTAGGTTCGAACCACGTAGATTTTGGAGGCATAATCTTATCTGACTCAGCAACATTAATTAAAGCTTCTATTGGAGTGGGAAAAAGTGAAAAAGCTAAGCTATTCTCACCTTTATCTGTTAAGGTTTCTAACTCTGATAATCCTCTTGCCCCACCTACAAATTCAATTCTTCTGTCTGTTCTTACTTCAGTAATTCCTAGTATGTTAGATATAAGATATTCATGTAACAAGGAAACATCTAATGATTTTACTGGATCTTCTTCTTTTATGAGGTTTGTATTAATTTGTAATCGGTACCAAGTTTTATCTAAATACATTCCAAATTCACCTTGTTTTAAAGGTTTATAGGGTTTTTCGCTAACTTCCACTTTAAAGAAATCTTTTATTAAGTGTAAAAGGTTTTCTGTTGTGTTTCCATTCTTTCCATGAATTACTCGGTTGTAATCTAGAATCGTCATTTCAGAATCAGGAAATGCTACAGCCAGAAAAAAATTGTACGGCTCTAACCCATTATGATTAGGATTCTTACCAAGAATATTCTTACTAACTCTTGAAGCGGCCGCTGATCTGTGATGTCCATCTGCTATGAATAATTCATTTAAAGAGTTTAACTTATTAACTAAAATATCAATTTCTTCTTCTCTTCCTATTTTCCAGATTTTATGAACGGAAGAGTCAATTGCATCAACTTCGTAAAGAGGTTTATCAGATTTTAATTCCTGCAATTTTTCTTTGATTTCGTTATTGTTCTTATAAGTTAAAAGAACAGGACCTGTCTGGGTTTTAAGTTCGTCGATGTTTCTTACTCTATCGTCTTCTTTAGTTAGAGTTGTATGCTCATGTTTTTTTATGAAGTTTGAATCGTAAGCCTCAATTGAGGCGACACAGGCAATACCAGTTTGAGATTTATTATTGAATATAATTTCATATATATATAATGCATCGTCCTCATCTTTAATTAGTATTTTTCTATCAATTAGATGCGAAAGATTTTCTCTTCCTTTTTTGTAAACCTTAGGATCATTAAATTTAGTATTTTCAGGTAAATCAATTTCTGGTTTTGATATATGAAGAAAGCTATAAGGTCTGTTTTCCACCATTTTCCTGGCTTCTGTAGAACTTAAAACATCATATGGTGGCGCAATGACATCATCGACCTTTTCTGGAATAGGTCGAAGGGCCTTAAAAGGTTTTATTAGATTTCTATTTTTACTATTCATTTTTGAAAAATATGCATTTGCAATTTTTTTTAAAGATTTAATAAGGTCAACATAGTATTATTTGTTCAAATTTTATAGGTTTATTTATTTAGCGAAGAGATTATGAATATCTAATTACTATGAATCAAATCATTCTTATAGCTGGTGCTACAGCATCAGGAAAATCAACATTTGCAAAAAATATTGCAAAAAAATTAGGTGGTGAAATAATTAATGCCGATTCAATACAGGTCTATAAAGATTTAAAGATATTAACTGCAAGACCCAATCATAATGAGGATAATATCCCTCACCATATGTATGGTTTCTTAGATGGTAAAGAATATTGGTCAGTAGGAGAATGGATTAAGGAGGCAAGTGAAATAGCTGAATCAATTTTAAAAAAAGACAAAACCCCAATTTTTGTTGGTGGAACCGGCCTTTACTTCAAGTCATTAACTGATGGAATCTCTTCTATTCCAAATGTCGATAAATCTGTTCGAACAACTCTTAATCAAGAATACCAAAAATATGGATTAAACCAACTTAAAAAAGAACTTGATAGAGTTGATCCGTTAATTGCATCAAAAATTGATTCGAATGATAAACAAAGGATTTTAAGAGCATTAGAGGTATATAGAGGAACAAAAAAGAAAATGTCTGATTTCTGGAATGAAAAACGTATTAAATATTTCAATAACCCGTTAATAAAAATTATCCTAAAATCTTCGAGAGAAACTTTGTACAAGAATTGCGATATTAGGTTTGACAAAATGATAAAAAACGGCGCAATCGAAGAAGTAGAGTTGTTAATAAAGAAAAAGTTACCTAAAAATATACCAATAATGAAAGCTATAGGGGTTAAAGAAATATCCTCCTATTTAGAAAAGACTATTACTTTAGATGAAGCCGGTAATTTTATAAAATTCAGAACACATCAATATGCAAAAAGACAATTAACTTGGGCTAGGAATCAGATGATTACGTGGGAAGAGGTATATACGCAAGATTCGGATAGTTTTATAGATAAAATTATTAAAAAATTATAAAAATTCTTGACCTTTGACAATTTAATATCTAGTTTTCGCATATTTAATTAATTATATGGTTATTAAAAATGACAGAATTAGTAGGTGCTGAAGTAGTTATCAAAGCTCTAAATGATCAGTCGGTAGACCATGTTTTTGGCTACCCCGGCGGAGCAGTTTTACCTTTGTATGATGAGTTATTTAAGAATAATAATGCTCCACAACATATTCTTGTTAGGCATGAGCAAGGAGCTGTTCATGCTGCAGAAGGTTATGCTAGATCAACAGGTAAACCTGGAGTTGTAATAGTAACTTCGGGCCCTGGAGCAACAAATGCGATTACAGGGCTAACAGATGCAATGATGGATTCAGTTCCTATTGTTTGTTTAACAGGTCAGGTGCCTACACATCTAATAGGTACAGACGCTTTTCAAGAAGCGGATACCATTGGAATTACTCGAGCATGCACCAAACATAATTGGCTCGTCAAAGACCCTAATGATTTGGCAAGAGCCATCCATGAGGCATTTCATGTCGCAACCTCAGGTAGACCTGGACCTGTAGTGGTAGATATTCCGAAAGATATTCAATTTGCTGATGCCAAATATGTTCCACCTGCAGAATTAAAATATGAAAATTACAAACCACAAGTAAAACCTAATATTGCAAATATTGAAGAGGCAATCGAACTAATGGGTAATGCTAAAAGACCAGTTTTCTACACTGGAGGTGGAGTAATAAACTCAGGACCTGAAGCCAGCCATTTGCTTAAAGAGTTGGTGTTATTAACAGGCTTTCCAGTAACCTCTACTCTTATGGGTTTGGGAGCATTTCCTTCTAGTGATAAAAATTGGTTAGGAATGCTTGGAATGCATGGAACATATGAAGCCAATCTTGCAATGAATGAATGCGATTTGTTGATAAATGTTGGTGCGCGTTTTGACGATCGTGTAACGGGTAGATTAGAGGCATTTTCTCCACTATCAAAAAAAATTCATGTTGATATTGATCCTTCTTCAATTAATAAAACTGTTCCTGTGGATGTTCCCATAGTTGCTGATTGTGCATATGCTTTAGAATCTATGCTTATGTTATGGAAATCAAAAGGTCATAAGGTTGATACAAAAGATTGGTTTGATAAAATTAATGAATGGAGAAAGAAAAACTCACTAGATTTTAAAAATTCCACGAAATTAATAAAACCACAATTTGCCGTTCAAAGATTATATGAGTTGACCAAGGATAAGGATGTATTTATCACAACAGAAGTTGGGCAACATCAAATGTGGGCTGCCCAACATTATCATTTTAATGAACCGAATAGATGGATGACCTCTGGCGGACTAGGAACCATGGGTTATGGTTTTCCTGCCGCGATTGGTGTTCAAGTTGCCCATCCAAAGTCATTGGTTATTGATATTGCGGGTGAGGCTTCTATTTTAATGAATATACAGGAGCTTTCTACGGCAATTCAACATAAGCTTCCGGTTAAGATTTTTATATTGAATAATCAATATATGGGTATGGTTAGACAATGGCAGGAGTTATTACACGGGGGAAGATATTCTCATTCTTATACGCATTCTCTTCCAGATTTTGTTAAATTAGCAGAAGCTTATGGAGCCCAAGGTATAAGAGCAGAAAAACCGGGTGAGCTGGATAAAAAAATCATTCAAATGATAGATTCTGATTTACCTGTTATTTTTGATTGTGTGGTTGATCAGAATGAAAATTGCTATCCTATGATACCAGCTGGTGCCGCGCACAATGAAATGCTGCTAGGTGAAAAAGAAGATGATCATGAAGTTAGTGATGAAGGAAAGGTGCTTATTTAAATTATGATCAAGATAAAAAAAGAAGAAACGGAATCTCATACTATCTCTATTCTTGTTGATAATGAGGCTGGAGCATTAGCTAGAGTTATAGGGCTTTTTTCGGGAAGAGGTTATAATATTGAGAGCCTTTCTGTAGCAGAGATTGATCAAGACAAGCATAAATCCAGAATAACAATCGTTACTAATGGAAGTATGATGACTATTAATAAGATTAAGTCTCAGTTAGAAAGACTTATTCCTGTTCATTCAGTTAATGATCTTACTTCTGAAGGACCGTCAATTGAAAGAGAAATGGCATTAATTAAAGTTGTTTGTTCTAAAAGTGATAAAGAAGAAGTAATCAGATTATCCGAGGTTTATAGAGCAAAAACAGTTGATACAACGCAAGATTCTTTTATTTTTGAGTTAACTGGAAATATAGAGAAAATTAATTCTTTTGTTGATTTGCTACGTCCTTTAGGTTTAGAGGATATATCAAGAACCGGTCTAGCTGCCGTTACCAGGGGTAGTAAGTAAACATAGTTTTCAAGAGGGGAATATTTATGAAAGTTTATTATGATAGTGATGCAGACCCAGAACTTATTAAAGATAGTAAGGTTGCTGTCGTAGGCTATGGTAGTCAAGGGCATGCCCATGCATTAAATCTTCGAGATAGCGGAGTTAAAGAAGTGTGTATTGCATTAAAGGAGGGATCTTCCTCTATTACAAAAGCAGAAAACGCAGGTTTTCAGG
>PCCF01000014.1 GCA_002731945.1 Rhodobiaceae bacterium
GTAGTAGATGCAATAGAAAAAGTAATAGATGAAGGAGGTACACCATTAATTTCCACCTCAAGACGTACACCAGAAAAACTCTCGACTCAAATTAAAGAAACTATCAAAGACAAACCTCATTATTATTATGACAATTTGGGAAGAAATCCTTATTTTGCATTTTTAAGATTTTCTGATGTAATTGTTTGTACACCTGACTCAGCCAACATGATTAGCGAAGCTTTATCTGTTCCAAAACCTACATACGTTATAAAAATGAAAACTAGATCAAAAAGATTCCAGAATTTTATAGAATCTCTAAAAAGTAGCGGACATATAAGGGAATTTGAAGGAAGAATAGACAAATTTCAATGCAGTCAACTCAATCCCACTAAAGAAATAGCAGATCTTATTAATAAGGAATTTTCTTTCTAAGAACTAATTAGTTGATTTGTTAAAAAGCGAATCCCATATAAAGTACATACAAATTAGATAAAGATTTAGCTATGCATGAAAAAAAACATTCTAGATTAATTATATTGGGATCAGGACCAGCGGGTTATACGGCAGCAATTTATGCCTCAAGAGCTATGCTCGAACCCACCCTATTAACGGGAATTGAACCCGGTGGGCAAATGACAATCACGACTGATGTGGAAAATTACCCCGGTTTTTCGGAAATAATACAAGGCCCCTGGCTTATGGAGCAGATGAAAGAGCAAGCAGTAAATGTCGGTACTGAGGTAGTTTTTGATACCATTGTAAAAGTTAATCTTTCTGATAAACCATTTGAACTTATTTCTGATTCTGGATCAGAATATACATGCGACGCGTTAATCATTTCAACAGGGGCACAAGCAAAGTGGTTAGGTTTAGATTCTGAAGAAAAATTTAAAGGTTACGGAGTGTCTGCTTGCGCAACTTGTGATGGCTTCTTTTTTAAAGATAAAAGAGTCCTAGTCGTAGGCGGAGGAAACACAGCAGCAGAAGAGGCATTATTCTTAACAAACTTTGCTTCCAAAGTTACTCTTATCCATAGAAGAGATAGCTTAAGGTCAGAGAAGATTTTGCAGGAAAGATTATTCATAAATGAAAAGATTGAAATAATGTGGAATTCGGAAATCAAAAAAGTTATTGGAAAGGAAGAACCTCTGATGGTAGAGGGTGCTATTGTAAATGACAAAGTTACTGACCAAAATAAAAAGATAGAAGCTGATGGGATTTTTATAGCTATTGGGCACAGTCCCTCCTCTCAAATCTTTAAAGATCAATTAGAAATTAATCAAAATGGGTATATCAATACCAAACCAGACTCTACGGTAACTTCTATAGAAGGTGTTTTTGCTGCAGGTGATGTAACTGATGAAAAATATAGGCAAGCAGTTACTGCTGCAGGAATGGGATGCATGGCTGCTCTTGAAGCCGAAGATTATTTATCTAAATAATAAAATCTTTCAATAGATGCGAGAATCCCTTTAAGAATTTAGTGATTAGAGGAAGATGATTCTGAATAAAATCTCATATATGAGTCAAAATGCTATTAATCTTATGAATGCTGATAGCTGTATTTTAGATGCTTCATGCGTATTGAAAGAATTAATTGAGAATTCAATAGATGCAGGCGCAAGCAAGATAACTATAAAGATAGAAAAAGAAGGCTTACAACTTATTCAGATTGTTGATAATGGCAAGGGAATGTCACCACAGGATATGTTATTATCAATTGAAAAACATACATCTTCAAAAAATGATGAGAAAGATGAATTAGAAAAATCTGAAAGTTTAGGGTTTAGGGGACTTGCCCTTCAACAAATCTGCAACCTTGGTCAGACAGAAATCACCAGCAGACAAAAAAATCGCTCTAGAGGATTTTATTTAAGACTAACAGATGGAAAATACGAACCAGTTAAGGAATGCTATTCTGAGATTGGCACAAAAATAATAATTAGGAATCTTTTTTATAACTCACCAAGTCATAAAAAAAATTCTAAATCTGGAAGACAAGAATTAACTAAAATCTTAAAAATTATCAATCAATACGCTATTGGGTATCCCTTCATAGGTTTCAAAACTTCTATAGATGGGAAAAAAGATTTTATTTTTGAAAAAGAATCAAAAGAAACAATTAATCCTTTATTATCAAGGATAAAGAAAATCCACAGTAAGAAAATATCTGAAGATCTAATTTATTATAATGGTGTGAAAGGGGAAACAACATTCAATTTGTTTTACTCAAATAAGAAAAATCTGTTCAAAGCTGAAAAAAACCAGTCTTATTATATAAACAACAGACCTTTCTTTAACGAAAAGGTTCAAAAGATATTAAATAAAATCTACAGTGACACTTTTTCAACTTCTCGATATCCAGCTTTTTTTCTATTCATCTCTTTGCCAAATTCAGAAATCAACTATAGATTGGATCCAAGCAAGTTTAATATTCACTTTCATAATGAAAAAGAGACGCTTGAAAAACTAACTAGTTTTCTTGATGAAGCATTTCATGATAATCAAAAAATTAATAAAAATGACGAAAAAAAAGAGATTATATTAAACGGTTCATTTGTTAATTTTCACAAGAATTTTATATTGGAACAAACTAATTCTGGAATTTCTATAACAAATACAGAAAAGAATAAAAAAATAGAAATCAGCATAGAAAGCCTAACTAAACTTTTTGAGTAAAGTTCTAATTTAAAGGTTTAGAGCCACTATTTAATATCTGGGCCTTAACTGATTCATCAACATCCTCTACATCTCTCATTTCGGAATCTAGAACTTCTCTGATATTAGGAATTGACTCCCCTACCCCAGATCCAGTCATGGCATTAAGCTCGCTTGTACTAAATTGATTAGAAGCCGAAGAATTACCAAATAAGATAGCTTGTAGATCTCTGCTAGATTGTTGTGGCTCTGGTCGTATTTCACCTTCTGCTGGAGGACGTAAATTATACTCAGGGGGAATGATAAGCGGAGGTTTAGTTAAAATTGTAAACTCATCAGGAGGCATTTTATCGGTTCCAAGAACTTTAGCTAACTCACTTCCGCAACCCATTAATGAAATTGAAATAATTGATAAGACTAGAATTGTATGAAACTTAGTAAACATTTGTATAACCTCACTTAATTTAGGTAAATCTTTCCATCAAAATTTTAATTAGAAACAAAATAACTCCAAAAACTATAAATACGTCAGCTATATTAAAAATATACCAATAATATCCATAAGCATGAAGAGAAATAAAATCAATAACTCCACCATAAAGAATCCTATCAAGGATATTACCCAAAGCTCCACCTGTTATAAAAGAAAATGAAATGTTAACAAGCCTAGAAGTTGAATCTTTCACCCAAAGTAGAAGAAAGGCAACTATAGATACTGAAACAATGATCAGGAGCCATTTCTGAAAACTACTTTCTCCACCCAAAAGACCGTAAGATATCCCTGTGTTGAAGACTAAAAAAAGATCTAAAAAAGGATTAATAAATATTTTTTCTAAATTATTTTCTTCAAAGATAGATAAAATTTCATTTTTAGAGATACGATCGATAAAAAAAGTAACCAAGGAAAACGCGAATACGAACAAATAATTTTTAAGATTTGTTTTCACTAATTTCCCTCATTACATCTGCATCTCTTATACTAAGATCTGGATAATCTGGGTCGGAGCCTACCTCGGGTAATATTTTCCAAGATCTTTGGCATTTCTTTCCAACCGCTAAGTCAATTAAAACTGAAACAAAAGGAAAATCATCAAGTCTAAAAGAATCTTCTTGACCTTCTCCGTCAATTATTGACGCCTGAGAAGTAATGAATATTTCATCGGTCTTTACGCTAGAAAGAATATTGAAGTGATCTTTATCGGAAATATAAACTTTTGGAAAAGCCTCTAAACTGGAACCAATTATCTTCTCTTTTCTTTTTAATTCTATAGCCCCAGTTACAACTTTCCTAACCGAACGGATTTTTTCCCACTTTTCATGCAATTCTTTGTCTATCCAGTCCTTATTTGGTTTCTCAAATGTAAACTCATGGACAGATTTTCTGTCATTAGGATATCTTGATATCCACACCTCCTCGCATGTAAAACATAATATTGGAGCAAACCACTTAATGAGGTACTTAAAGAGAATATCAAGAACTGTTCTACACGATTTCCTGGATAAACTATTCTTGCTGTCGCAATAAAGAGAATCTTTTCTAATATCAAAATAAAAAGAGGATAAATCTAGGTTTGAAAAATTTAAAAGATTTTGAAAAACGATCTTTAAATCATATTTATCATAACCATCCAAGATGGAATCATTTACTTCTGAAAGCCTATGCAATATGTACCTCTCCAATTCTGGTAAATCTTTGTATTCAACAATTTCATCATCTGAAAAATTGCTGAGATTTCCAAGTAGGAATCGAAAGGTATTTCTTATTTTACGGTACGCTTCAATATTTGACTGCATAACTTCTTGACCAATTTTCATATCTTCAGTGAAATCGACTGATACTGCCCATAATCTAACAACATCAGCACCATATTTATCAACTAACTCGTCAGGCGATACGTAGTTTCCTTCGGATTTAGACATTTTCCTACCATTCTTATCTACAACAAAACCATGAGTGAGAACACTTTCATATGGTGCCTCTCCTCTTGTTCCACACGATTCTAATAGAGAAGATTGAAACCACCCTCTATGTTGATCGGAACCCTCAAGATAAAGCTGAGCCGGCCAACCCAACCCTTTTTCACCCTCAAGAACAAAGGAATGGGTAGAGCCTGAATCAAACCAAACATCCAGAATATCATTAACTTTTTCCCAATCTTTAGGATTATATTTTTCACCTAAAAAATCCTTATCTTCTCTGATGAACCAACTATCAGATCCTTCAGACTTGAAAAGTTCAAAGATTCTAGAGTTAACCGCATTATCCTTTAATAATGTTCCAGATTTTTTATTTACAAATAAAGCCAGTGGGACACCCCAGGCCCTTTGCCTTGAAATTACCCAATCCGGTCTAGTCTCAATCATTGATTTAATTCTATTTTTTCCTCTCTCAGGTATCCACTTCACTTTATCAATGGCATCTAAAGATTTTTTCCGTAGATCATTATTTTCCATAGAAATAAACCATTGAGGGGTATTTCGAAAAATTAATGGCGCCTTAGATCTCCAGCTATGAGGGTACTGATGTCTAAGTTTCCCCTTCGAGAACAGATTATTTTGATTAATTAATTCTCCAATAACCGACCCGTTAGCATCTCCGCTTGTTCCGTCTTCATTATAAACTCTCTTTCCCGCTAAGACACCCATACTTTGAAGATAAATTCCTTCATCATCGATGGTGAAAGGAATATCAATATTGTTTTTTATTGCAAGTTCATAATCATCTTGACCATGACTAGGAGCAACATGAACAAATCCTGTTCCCGTATCATCTGCAACGAAGTCTGCCTCTAACAAAGGCACTTTAAAATCATACCCAATAGAGTGAAAAGGATGTAGACAACTTATTTTCCCTAAATCCTTAATTTCTCTAATGAACTTCAATTCAGAATTTGAAGCTTTTTCAACCGACTCTGATAAGGACATATTGACAATTATCTTTTCACCTATTGTGGTAAGACTATCTTCCTCTGAAGACTTTACCTCATATAAACCATAATCAAATTCTGAAGAAAATGCGATTGCCCTATTGGCAGGAATAGTCCAAGGAGTCGTAGTCCATATTAAAACACTTACATTTTCAAATTCTTCAATATTATCAATGGGAAAACGTACCCATATGGTTGGTGATGTGTATTCTAAATACTCTACTTCAGCTTCTGCCAAAGCAGTTTTCTCAACTACTGACCACATGACAGGTTTTGACCCCTTGTACAAATCATCACTCATTAGAAACTTGTGAAATTCTTTTACGATGGAGGCTTCCGCATCATAGGACATAGTGGTGTAAGGCTCATCCCAGTCTCCCAAAACTCCCAATCTTTTGAATTGTATTTTTTGTATTTCAATCCATTTTTCTGCAAATTTTCTACATTCACTTCGAAAACTGTTGATAGGTATCTGGTCTTTATTTTTACCTTTTTTCCTAAAATTTTCTTCTACCTTCCATTCAATCGGCAAACCATGGCAATCCCAACCCGGTCTATATTCGCAATCATAGCCCTCCATCTGTTTTGAACGGACTATCACATCTTTAAGTATTTTATTTAAAGCGGTTCCCATGTGAAGATTCCCATTTGCATATGGGGGGCCATCATGAAGAACAAATTTATCTTTATCTTGCGAGGATTCTCGGATTCTTGAAAATAAGGATTTCTTCGCCCAATCTTTTAAAATCTCAGGTTCTTTCTCTGGTAATTTTGCTCTCATTGGAAGATCTGTGTCCGGTAAGAGTAAGGTATCCCTATAATCAGTATTTTCTTTGTTTTTCGACATAAATTAATATTAATCTTTGAGTTTAATCATTGATAAGATTTTTTTTGCTTTTATTGAATCCTCCTCAATCTGACTCCTTAAAGAATCTATTCCATCAAATTTTTTTTCTTCTCTAATAAAATCTACGAAAGAAACAATAATATCCTTGTCATATAAATCACCCGAAAAATCAAATAGGTAAGTTTCTAACATAGGTTCAGTTTCATCAAAAGTTGGTCTTATTCCTAAATTTGAGATGCCTTTATAAATTTTTCCATTAAACTCTACAATAACAGCATAAACACCATATTTTGGCTGGATCCAATCTTTCATTGGAATATTAGCGGTAGGAAAACCTATTTCTCTTCCTCGCTTATCTCCTGAAACTACTGTACTTTTAACCACCCATCTATGACCCAACATTTCTTCTGCTAATCCAATCTTCCCTTCGGAGAGGTAATTTCTTATTATAGAAGAGGATAAAATTTTATCTCCCTTTTTTTGCTTTTCTATAATTGAGACACCAATATCTAGTGAAGAACAAATCTCCTGTAAGCTATCGGCGTTTCCAATTCTTCCCGAACCAAAACGAAAATCATATCCAACCACCACGTGAGAAGCTTGGAAAGAATTTACGATAATATCCTTCACAAATTCCTCTGGGGTACGCTGCGCCATTTCATTATCAAATTCCAACACAATAAAAAAATCGATATCAAATGGTTTTAGTAAGTATTGTTTGGTCTCAAGATTAGAAAGATAAAATCCGTCTAAATCCGTTTTAAAAAATTTTTGTGGATGTGGCTCAAACATAATAATGCCACAAGGTTTATTATTTTCAGAGGAAATTCTTTTAGTATTCTCAAGGATTTCTTTATGACCGAGATGAATTCCATCAAAATTACCTATCGCATACACCCCATTAGGTTTGATCTTATGGCCGCCCTTTATGTTTTTTATAATAATCATTTCATAAACTCACCATTTCAGTTTTTCTGTATAGTAGGATGGGAAAATATTCTTCTTTTTCAAAACTTCGATTATATTTCTTTCACTTTCTGAAGCAAATAAACCACCTAAGACCAATAAGGAGTCCATTTTAAGGATATTTGCTCCCTTTATGTCTGTTTCAAGACCATCGCCAATCACTATAGTACGTGGATTCTGATCCTCATTAATACCTTTAATTAAATTAACCGCCTTATCGAATATAGGTGGAAAAGGCTTACCAATATTGATTACCTTACCACCTATTTCCTCATATTTTTTTGATATTGCTCCCGCGCAAGGTATTAATTTCTCCCCTCTTTGCACCAAGATATCAGGGTTAGCACAAATCAGTTTGAGATTTCTCTTTTTAGCCTCATCTAGAATAGAAGAATAACTGTTTTCATCCTCTGTCTCATCATCAAATAGGCCTGTTACAAACAAAAAATCTGCCTCTTCAAAACTGACTCTACTAACATTCACTCCATCAAAGATATTTAAGTCACGATCAGGGCCAATATGATAACATTTTGATCCGTAATGACTCTCATTTAGTGCCGACATTGTCAAATCACCGGATGTTACTATTTCATTAAAAGATTTTCTATCCAATCCTAATTGATTAAGCATTCTTTCTATATACTTCGAAGGCCTTGGAGCATTAGATAAAAGAACAACAGGTTTTTGTTTTGATCGAAAGTTAACTAGGCAATCGTTAACGCCTTCAAATAATTCTCTTCCATTATGTATTACTCCCCAGACGTCGCATATTAAAGAATCATAGTTGTCTTCTATGTCTTGGAAATTATTTATTTTCTTTATCTCTTGCAAATTTTTATTCATTTAAGAATGTCACTAATGTAATGACTAGATTCAGTCAACTATTCGGTTCATTAACTTAACAAGCTCTGTTATCTTAAAATGAATATTAGGAGAGAGAATTATGAATTTATTTGATCTTACAGGGAAAAAAGCTCTTGTAACTGGTTCAACCAAAGGTATTGGCGAAGCGATAGTTAAACAATTCGCAAATCATGGAGCTAAAGTTGTTGTTTCAAGCAGAAAGGAGGATATGTGCGAAAAGATAAGAGATGAAATAAATTCAGAAAATCCAGAAAGTGCAATATCAATTCCTTGTAATATTAATTACAAAGAAGAACTAGAAAAACTTGTAAATGAAACAAATGAAAAGTTAGGGGGGATAGATATCTTAGTCTGTAATGCTGCTATAAATCCTTTTTTCGGTTCTTCCATGGATATACCTGATGATGCTTTTGATAAAATATTAAGTTCGAATATTAAGTCTAATCATTGGTTATCGAATCTTGTATTACCTCAAATGATTGAAAGAAAAGATGGCGTAATAATCATTATTTCTTCCATTGGTGGATTAAGAGGCTCAGAAATGCTCGGAGCGTATGGTATTTCTAAAGCTGCAGACATGCAATTGGCAAGGAATCTTGCTATGGAACACGGCCCAAACAATATTCGAGCTAATTGTATTTCTCCTGGCCTAGTAAAGACTTACTTTGCTAAAGCCTTATGGGATAATCCAGAAATATTAGAAAAAACCACCTCTAATGCGCCGTTAAGACGAATAGGAATGCCAGATGAAATTGCAGGAGCAGCGGTTTTTCTGGCTAGCAAAGCTGGTGCTTTTACGACAGGTCAAAATATTGTCATAGATGGTGGAGTAACAGCGTCATAAAATTGCCTAATTTTTTTTTTATGGTGACGTTTACGTCATTTTTTATGATATTTAATTCAAAAGATAACGGAGGCTATTTTGAAAGATAACATTACAACTGATCCAGTATATGATGCTGTCGATCCAAAAGACTTTAGAGCTATGATGGATGTAGACAGATATGGAAGTCGTTCTGATTCTTTTGATAAAATAATTTCTGCAACACATACTCATTTTTGGGATCCTTTGGACAAAAAATACATTGATTTCTCATTACCTTTTGATTTAGAAAATGAATATTTGACGGATCCAGAAATGTATCCTGAGCTAAAATCTCCTATTGGCGAAAAACTTAATGAAAAAGATAAAATCCGACTGGTTAATCTTGATGTTTATTGGTCTCTTTCTACTATATTGCATGGAGAGCAAGGAGCATTAAATTTATCTTCAAGTCTGTGTCATATTTTTATAGATCCCGGAGCACAAGAATATGTAGCAAATCAAACGAGAGAGGAAGCACGTCATGTAAGTGCCTTTTCACAATACATCAAAAAAAGATGGGGTAAACCCATGCAAGTTGGAGATACTTTAGGAAACCTCCTTGATGATCTTGTCCAGACTCCCGTCGTCTGGAAAAAAATAGTTGGAATGCAAATGCTTGTTGAAGGTCTTGCAATGGGTGCATTCTCTTCCTTTTACAAATTTAGCAATGATCCTTTGTTGATAAAATTAATGCAGTTGGTCATGACTGATGAGGCCTTTCATCATAAATTTGGTAAGATTTGGGCAGATAAAACGATTCCAAAATTAAATAAGGAAGAAAGAGATTCGATTGAGGATTGGGCTTGGGAAGTTTTTCATGTTCTTCTCTTTAATTTAGTAAGCCCGGATCAGAAAAAACATATCTATGCAGAGGTTGGGATTGACTGGCAATGGGCACAGTCGATAATGATGGAAGCTGCAACAGATGAAAATCTAAGAGAAGAAATGTTAGAAGCAACAAACATTTTCAGAGTTCTTGTAAAAACCCTTTTAAAAGCAGGTATTATAACTGAAAGAACCGCAGGAAATTACGCAGCCTTCGTCGATATTCAAGAGCTTTACAAAGAAGGTGACTGGATGGTTGGTGATGACATTGCAGAAGAGGGAATCAAACAATTAATTCGTATTAATGGTGGCTCAGATAAATTCTTAGGTCTTGATAGTTTAGTGGCCGCTGAATAGATAGTATTTATATTATGAAACTTCTTCTTCTTGGCGAAAAATGTAATCCTTTACTTCCTGGACTAAAAAAGGGCTTGGAAGAATCTTGGAACATAAGCAAATGGCAACCTTCAGAAGGTCCAGCAAAACTTTCGGAACTCATTAAAAACGCTGACGTTATAATACTAGCAGGAGATGCTTTGATGTATGGTAACGTTTTTAGTCACTTACATGAAGCAAAAAATCTTCAACTTATCCAAGTACCTTTTGCTGGTACAGAATGGATTGATAAAAACTTAATACCATCAGGAATAATGATAGCAAATTGTGCAGGACATGAAATTCCGATTTCTGAATATATTATAAGCACTGTTATTGCTCTTACTTTAGACCTATTAAGAACTGAAACAGGTTTTCGAAATGGTTCATGGGAAAGAACAGGGACATTGTCAGATCCTGACACCATGCATGGTGAAGTTTTTGGGAAAACCCTAGGTATAATTGGTTACGGCCTAATAGGAATAGAAACAGCCAAAAGAGCAAAATCTCTTGGAATGAAGGTCTACGGTATAAACAGGAAAGCTAAAGCGGATATACCTAAATTCTTAGATTGGCACGGTTCCATAGACGAATTAGATAAATTACTAAAAGAAAGTGATTATATTGTTCTGGCCTGTGATTTAAATGAAAGCTCACAAAACCTGATAAATAAAGATACACTGAAAAAAATGAAAAAAACATCTTATCTAATTAATGTTTCCAGAGGAAACGTCTGCAATGAAGAAGATCTTTATAACCATTTAAAAGAGAGTAAAATAGCTGGTGCAGCTATAGATACTTGGTGGGTTTATCCTTATACAAATAAGGATATTAAAAACCCAAGACCCTCAAAATTTCCTTTCCAAGATCTTAAAAACATTATAATGACACCGCATAATTCTGCGCATACAATGGAATCAGATGAAAGAAGAGCTATATCTATAGTTAATAATTTGAAGGATTTCGAAAACGGTATTGAACCCCCTGGTTTCGTTTTCTATGGAAATGCAGGAAAATAGTTTAAGAATGAGATTAAAATGAGTAAAGAAGACAAAAAAACAGATAGAATTACCGTCCTTGCCAAAGAATTTACCCCTGCTGCAATGGAGTTTCATAAAAAAAATATGAGCGCTAGGGGCTATCGAATGGAAGGGACAATAGTTCCAAGGAGATTTCAGATTATTGAGGATGTTGACGGTGCAAAAGATCTATTCGATGGAGAAGAGTATTATGCTGTTACATTCGTAAAAGAATAGCAACGTCTACTCCAAATATCTATCTTTGATCAAAGTAATAGTATCACTACCAATTTCCAATTCTTTCAAAACGTATTGTTCAACATTTTCATGTCTTCCTTCAATCTCATTGAAGGCCGCATCAATATAATCGGTTCTCGCTTCTAGTAGAGGTCGAATAACATCAGATGTTATTTCTCTCCAGTCGTTAATCTTCGGTCCCTTGTAAAAAACATTGGTTAACAAATAATCCTCAATAATCAATTCTTTACTTACTCCCAAAATACTTAAAAAGAGCAACGCTCCAAATCCGGTTCTATCCTTACCTGCAAAACAATGAAAGACTATTGGAATATCTTTGTATGCAAGAGTATTTAAGAAAGATTTATAGCGTTCT
Organism: Rhodobiaceae bacterium; assembly: GCA_002731945.1. Lineage (GTDB taxonomy): Bacteria > Pseudomonadota > Alphaproteobacteria > MED-G09 > MED-G09. The sequence continues at coordinate 11,942 of PCCF01000014.1, forward strand.
TTGTGTTGATTTACGTAGAGAACATAGTGCTCTTGCAACGCAATCGCTAATTCTTGGCTCGTAACGTTCTCTTTTTCGGCTAACCTTTGTAGGTCTTGATTTCCTAAAGTTTTAATGGGAATACGATGCAAGTATGGTTCAGAGTCCTCATCAAACACAGAAGGGAAAATCTCAACCTCCTCATCGCTTCGAAAATCACACACAGTTTTAATCCCTAATGCTTTTACTTTTTCTAAATCTTCGTTGGTAAGGTGTGAAAGGTGATCTGATCTAAATATGTAACCCTTTTTAACAATCTTACCATTACTTGTAAGATAACCACCTAAATCTCTAAAATTACTTGCTCCATCAAGTACTATATATTTATCATTCATTCTATTTTTCCCTGATGGTAGCGGGGGAGGGATTTGAACCCCCGACACGCGGATTATGATTCCGCCGCTCTAACCAACTGAGCTACCCCGCCATCGCTCTATCTTCCTTTAATCCTTAGGGGTCATAAATGTCAACATAACATTAAGAAGTTATCCATCCTCCTCCAAGAACACGAGTTGAATTCTTAAAATCATAAAAAACACATGCTTGCCCTGGTGAGACTCCTTCTACATGATCATCAAAATTAACATGTACTTTGCCATACTCAAAACAGAGTCTTGCTGGCTCCGGTTCTTGTGTCGAACGTATCTTCGCTTTAATCTTTATTTCTTTAATTGAATTATTTCCTAATTTTTCATCCCCAATCCAGTTCATATCTCGTATCTTGATGTTTCTTTTCTTTAGATCTTCTTTAGACCCAACCACTACATTTTGATTTTCTGCATCAATCTTCACTACATATAGGGGATCACATGAAGAGATACCTAATCCCTTCCTCTGCCCTATGGTAAAATTAACTATACCTTCATGATTACCTAGAACATTTCCAATGGTATCTAATAATAACCCTGGTTTTAGGTTATCCGGATTAATCTTTTTAAGAACCTCAGAATATTTCCCATTTGGTACAAAACAAATGTCTTGGCTATCCGGTTTATCCGAAACTGTAAGACCAATTTCTCTTGCAATCTCTCTTATTTCATCTTTTTTAAAAGACCCAAGAGGGAAACGTAAAAAATCAAGTTGTTCTTTGGTAGTTTTGAATAAAAAATAACTTTGATCTTTTTCAATATCTTTTGCCCTAAACATTTGTCTTCCATTCTTACCTTCATTGGTGAGAATATAATGACCTGTAACTAAGGCATCGGCCCCTAGGTCTTTAGCTGTTTTGTATAGGTCATCAAATTTCACTTTTTCATTACACAATACACAAGGAATAGGAGTTTCACCAATCCGATACGAATTAGCAAAATCATCTATAACCTTTCTTTTAAATAAGTCTTGATAATCAAGAACATAGTGTGGGATGCCAAGATCAGAAGCTACCTCTCTGGCATCGTATATATCTTGACCAGAACAACAACTTCCTTTTTTATTAACCGCAGCGCCGTGATTATATAATTGAAGCGTTATTCCAATAACGGAATAACCTGAAGCTTTGACTAAAGCAGCCGAGGTAGATGAGTCCACTCCTCCAGACATTGCAACCACTACCTTAGACTTTTCAGGTCCTTTAGGTAAATCAAGATTAATTTTAGGTATCATTCCATTCCTATTATTTTTTTCCTTATAGAACAATATAGTCTTATCTTTCAATCGATATATGAAAAAGAACAAAAGTTTATTTTATGTTAAACCGCCTTTAAAATTGATACTATCTTTTTATGTCTGAAAAAACTCCAATTATTAAGGGCCTTGTTTCCCTTGCACACAAAGCTGGAAAGGAAGTTATGAACATATATGAAGGAGAAATTCAAACTCAACTTAAAGAAGATAGGTCTCCCTTAACCCAGGCTGACATCAAGGCCGATAATATAATATTGGCGGGCCTTTGCGAGGATTACCCAAAAATTCCTACCATATCTGAAGAGTCTTATAAAATAGGAAAAATTCCTAATCTTGAAGATTCTTTTTTCTTGGTTGATCCAATAGATGGAACCAATGAATTCATAAATAAAAACGATGAATTCACAATAAATATTGCCTTCATAAAAAATAAAATACCCAAAGCAGGAGTGATTTATGCTCCCGCAAAGAAGAAGATGTATTATTCAGGTTTAGAAAATAAAGCTTATGAAATTGAATGTAGTCATGACGTTGAAGAAGTTCCATTCCAAAATAAAAGGCAAATATCTGTTAGTCCCGTATCTAAAAACCCTTTAACAGTTACCATAAGCCGGTCACATAATAATGAAAAGACAGACGAATTTCTAAAAAATTATAATATTAAAAATACTATTATAACGGGATCCTCCATCAAATTTTGTCTCATTGCTTCTGGTTTAGCGGAGTTATATCCACGTTTGGGTCCAACACGTGAATGGGACGTTGCAGCAGGTCACGCTATACTCAAGGCTGCTGGTGGAAATGTTAGAATGATGGATAAATCCGAACTTCAATATGGAAAAGAAGAAGAAGATTTTTTAAACCCAGATTTTATTGCAACAAATTTTTAAGTCATATAGTATTTTTAGGCTGGTTACATGGGAGAATTGAATTGAAATTAAGAAACTACTTTCTAATCTTTATTATCATTCTGATAGGAATTTTTATTTTTCAGAATCTTACAATAGATGAAACTGAGACTGAAAATAATTTCGTCGAAACAAGTGATTCAATATTAGAAACATCCATTGAAATTAGTGAAGAAGTTAAATTTGCTAATATAACTCAAGATAGAATCGTTAATGCTGATAACGAACCAGCTAATTGGTTATCTTACGGAAGAAATTACGAAGAACAGAGATTCTCTCCTCTAACACAGATCAACAAAGAAACAATAAAAGATCTTGAATTGGCCTGGTCCTTTGATATGAACAGTTCAAGAGCCCTTGAATCTACACCTATAGTTGAAAATGGGGTCATGTTCCTTACCAGCGAATGGAGTATTGTGTACGCTATAGATGCTCGAACGGGCACTGAGATTTGGAGCTATGATCCTGAAGTTCCAAAAGATTGGGGAAGAAAGGCCTGCTGTGATGTTGTAAATAGAGGTGTAGCGGTTTGGAAAGGTCATGTTTTCTCTGCTACTTTGGATGGGAGATTAATAAAGCTTGACGCCAAAACAGGTGAGCTTGTTTGGGAAATCAATACTCTAATCGATCGATCGAGTGATTATACCATAACAGGCGCACCAAGAATTTCTAATAATAAAGTCTTTATAGGTAACGGGGGAGCGGAATATGGTGTAAGGGGTTATGTTTCGGCTTATGATACTGAAACAAGTGAGTTGGTTTGGAGGTTTTATACTGTACCAGGAAATCCTTCACTTCCCTTTGAGCATCCTGAAATGGAGTTGGCTGCAGAAACATGGAAAGGCGGTGAATGGTGGAAAATAGGTGGAGGAGGAACAGTTTGGAACTCGATTGTTTATGATCCAGATTTTAATCAATTGTATCTAGGAGTTGGAAATGGTTCTCCTTGGACTAGAGTAATTAGATCTCCTGGTGGAGGTGATAATCTTTTCCTTTCGTCAATAGTCGCTCTTGATGCAGATACAGGCAAAATGAAATGGTATTACCAGACAACTCCTGGTGATAATTGGGATTACACAGCTGTTCAAGATATGATGTTAGCTGATATGGAGGTAGATGGAATTAAGAGAAAAATTCTTATGCAAGCCCCCAAAAATGGTTTCTTTTATGTGTTGGATAGAAAAGACGGTAAATTATTGAGAGCCCACAATTATGTTTCAGTCAATTGGGCCACCCATGTCGATATGGAAACCGGAAGACCTGTTGAAAATATGGAAAAAGATTACCTTAAAGAAAAACAGGTGATGACTCCAGGTCCACTAGGAGGTCACAACTGGCAAGCTATGTCGTATGATCCCAACTTAGGTCTGGTTTATATTCCTGCTCTTGAAGCTCCGTTGGTTTTTAAAATGACAGAAGAGTGGCAGAAGACTGGTAAACTCAAATACGAACCAAGAACCTGGAATCTTGGAATTGAATTAGCAAAATATATAGAACTTGCTCTTGATACTCCTGAATTGCCAGCTCCCCATGGATTTCTAAAAGCTTTTGATCCTTTAACTGGTAAAACTAGATGGGTGGTAGATCATCCCAATCATTGGAATGGAGGAACTTTGGCTACTAAATCTGGAATTGTTTTTCAGGGAAATGGTATGGGAACTTTTGATGCATATGATTCTGAAACCGGTCAACTGTTATGGTCTAAAAATATCCAAACAAGCATTATTGCACCACCTGTTACTTTTGAAGTAGACGGAGAACAGTACCTAGCTATTTTGGCTGGAACTGGAGGTGCAGATACTTTTGGTGGAGATCAACTTGGATTATCAACGGATTATATGGCATCCCTAAAGTATGGAAATTTAGGTAGGTTGCTCGCTTTTAAATTGGGAGGAACTGCAAAATTACCGAAACTTGAATTAATTGATAGGACTATTCCTGAGCAACCGATTTTGATATCAACCGATTACGATATTCAAAGAGGTACAGAATTATATGGGCAATATTGTGCTATGTGTCATGGATCTGCGGTAAGAGCGGGTTCTAATATTCCTGATCTAAGAATGATGAGTGAGGAAAGTCATAAACTTTTTAAGGAAATTGTTTATAACGGGATGTTAAAAGAAAACGGCATGTCGTCATTTTCTGATGTTTTATCGGAAAAAGATGTAGAAAGTATTTACCATTATATTATTAATATCGCGACGTCTGACAGAGTAGTTCAAATAGAATCCGGCGAATAATTTATATGGTAAAAGAAAATGCGACATCCTAGTTTTGGTAGAAACTTAGCCACTTTTATAAACCTTACATTAATTCTAACGCTCGCAATTTCTGTCTTCTACAAAACTTCAATGATAACCAGTCCTAAGATTATGAAAGAGATATCCATACCTGAGAAAGAGTTAGACAAGCAACTAAATAAGGTCGGAAATATTGATACAAACAGAATAATAAATGCTGACAGTGAGCCTGGTAATTGGCTTTCTCATGGAAGAAATTATGAAGAACAACGATATTCTCATCTAGATCAGATTAATCAGCAAACAGTTAAAGATCTTGAGCTTGAGTGGTCGTTAGAGATGGGGACTACTCGAGGTCTAGAGGCTACTCCTATAGTGGATAATGGGATTATGTTTGTGACTAGCGCATGGAGCGTCGTTCATGCTGTAGATGCCCGTACCGGTAAAGAATTATGGGTTTATGATCCTGAAGTTCCAAGGAATTGGGCAAGAAAGGTGTGTTGCGACGTAGTAAATAGAGGTGCAGCATTATGGAAAGGTAAAGTTTATTTTGGAACTATTGACGGAAGATTAATTAGTTTGGAAGCAAAGACTGGTGAAGTAATTTGGGAAATTAATACCTTAATTGATAGTTCAAAAGATTACACAATTACAGGTGCCCCCAGAGTAGCAAATAATAAAGTCTTCATTGGAAACGGTGGGGCAGATATGGGTGGTGTACGAGGTTATGTATCAGCATATGATACAGACACAGGACAATTGGTATGGAGATTTTATACTGTTCCTGGCGACCCCTCTCTTCCCTTTGAACATCCAGAGTTGGTAGAAGCAGCAAAGACTTGGAATGGTCAATGGTGGACAATGGGAGGAGGTGGAACAGTCTGGAATTCGATAGTCTACGATCCCAAATTTAATCAAATATACATTGGAACTGGGAACGGATCTCCTTGGAATCAGCAAATACGTTCGCCTGGAGGTGGTGACAATTTATTCCTTTCCTCAATTGTTGCGCTTGATGCTGATAATGGAAAAATGAATTGGCACTACCAAACTACCCCGGAAGAGAGATGGGATTATACAGCTACACAAGACATTATGTTGAGCGAAATGGAAATAGACGGAGAAAATAGAAAGGTTCTTATGCAAGCACCAAAAAATGGTTTCTTTTATGTTCTTGATCGCGAAACCGGAGAATTATTAAGGGCAAATAATTTCGTTCACACGAATTGGGCAACACATGTTGATATGGAAACTGGAAGGCCTGTTCTAAATCCTAATAAAGATTATTACGAAAAAGCGGTATGGATCGTTCCGGGAACTTATGGAGCTCACGGATGGCAAGCAATGTCGTACGACCCCAAACAGAATTTAGTCTTTATACCAACAATGGAAGTTCCTGCTGTCCATAGAGTCAAAAAAACCTTTGCTGAAACTGGATTGTACAAAATGTTACCAGAGACGGTAAATACTGGAACTGAATTCAATTTATTTGATACTGTTCCAGATATGGTTGAGGGTGAACTAATGCCCCCGATTACCGGAGAGCTAAAAGCTTTTGACCCGATAACTGGTGAAACCAAATGGTCTGTTAAACATCAACAGTTCTGGAATGGCGGTCCATTAACTACTGCTGGTGGATTAGTATTTCAAGGCAATGGATCAGGATTTTTGGAAGCCTATAATGTAGAAAATGGTGAAGTTATCTGGTCAAAAAATGTCAGAATTGGAATTATGGCACCGCCTGTAACTTATTTAATAGACGGTGAGCAATATATATCAGTTCTCGCTGGAGACGGTGGAGCAAGCAACTTCCTTGGAGATAACCTTGGAGAATGGGAAGGAAAAGTAGCATCCATAAAATACGGCAATGACGGAAGGTTGCTTACTTTCAAGTTAAATGGGAAATCTGAAATAGAAGAGATACCAGAAAAAATCCTAAAGATACCGGAACAACCAATAATTAATGCAAGTATGGAAGATGTAAGAGCAGGAGAAGATATTTATGCTAATTATTGCGCCATTTGTCATGGCACTGGAGTGCACGGAAGAACGATCTCGGATTTGAGGTTAATGAGTCATGATACACACGAATTATTTAACGAAATAGTTCTTTATGGATTATTCGAGGAAAACGGTATGAAAGGATTTTCGGATATATTGACAGAAAAAAGTGCTTTCCAAGTTTACTCTTTTATTGTAGACACTGCGACAAAAGAAAGATTGGCTCAACAAAATAATTAACAATTACTTAGGTGGTAGACTGGGTTTAGCAATTTCATTAAATTCTAGATCTATGTCACCTGAAAGGGAATTATAGATATCAAAGTTCTTATCCATTTGAGGAATTTCTTCTCCTTCATAAGACTTAAGTTCGAGATAAGTAAAACGCGCAGATATTGGCGTGCCTTTCTTTACTTTTTCCATAGCATCTTCTAATTTTTCGTTAATAAGTGAATCATAAGGTATTTGTAATAATCTTGGTTCTGAAAGGATTAAACCTTGTTCACTAATCATCTGAACAAGAATATAAATTTTTCCTTTACTAGTAGTGCTCTTATCGGGATCTTCAGTTTTATGCCATAATAGTTGGAACGATTTATTATTTTTTAATATATCATCATTTTTGTATGGTCTTCCCTGCAAATCCTGAATGGCTTCATAGAAAATAATAAAGAATAACAAAGAACCTATAACGAAGAACGTCTTGAGAGTAACGGAAAATCTAGTAAAAAAATTCAAGCTTAATAACAGTGCAAATAATGCGGCATAAGAAATTCCTAAAATTACTGGAATTGATAACATTATTTTAATACTCCAGATTTAGTTATCAGTAATTTTTGTGAATAGTTTAAATCCTCAACATTTCCTTTCTCGTCCAAAAAGAAACGGACAGCGGTCAATTCGTCACCGGTTTCTTTAAGAAAATGATTGCCAAAATACACTGTGTCAACTTCAGGATTAATCTTCTCAACCTTGACTTTGGTTTTTAAAGGAACTGAAAAATGTGCCTTATAATGCAACAGATTAACGACATATTCTCCAGCCATAAAACCTCGTATGGTAACGATCTCTTGATTAGCAGGGTTCTCAACATTCACACCGTCAATTATTAATCTATCGGCTAAGGTTCCTCTATCATCTCTATCTAGGTGCATCAAACCTGCTTGCTGGTTCTGAAAATATACAACATTTCCCCTAGGATCTTCCACTATTAGGTCAATATCGTCAGGATGATAATCCTCCCATTCTACAGATATTAGAAATTCTGCCTTTGATTCAATATTACCACCTTCTAGGGGTTTCTGAATAAGCGCAAAAGAAATAAAGAACATAAATGCAAAACCAAGCAATGCATTAAAAAGAAGATCGGTAAATGCATCTCCACTATTGTCTTCAGTAACTATTAGTTTGTTATTCAACATTTTTATCTAGATAAAAAGTTATGTCGTTAAGTAGTGAAGAAACCCTAACAGATAGAATATGAAATTGAATACGAGTGAGAGTACTTCCAATAAGACCAGTTAGAGTCGTATATAAGGCCACAGCCATACCTGAGCTCATGCCTGCTAATGCTAATTTCAAAGAGTCTGGGCTAGTATCATTTAATTCAGCAATAGGTTGTAACATTAAGATAAAACCTATGATTGTTCCCAAAAGACCTAATTTTAGAGAAATATCTGCAGCCATCCATCCATAGCTTAATTTTTTCGAATATTCTGCCTCAAAGGCTTTTAAGAGAATATCTTTTTCCTCACCTTTCTCTAGGGCCATAAAGTATTTAGAAATTGAAAGTTTACTATTTATAAAAGAATTGACGTTGAAAGAATCTCTTTCTTTTGAGATTTCATTTGATAAAAATAGCCAGTACGAAGTTGAAATTATCCATAGAAAACCAATAACCTTGGAAATGTGACTTTTATCACCTTCCATAACAATAGAAATCAATCCCCGGTCATTAAGAAGCCAAATACCAAAGATTATTAGCATGAGTAGTAACAATGATTTAAGTAGCCCAATGGATCTAAAAGATTGTTTTGTTGACATAGTTTCTTGCCTTTAGTGTATTTTTAACGATATTTTATTATCCCTTTGATATATTAAGGTCGCGAATATAGCTTATAATTGTTATTATAACGTCTATGGGGGCAAAAATGGAAGAGAAGACTCTAATAGAAAACGGAAATGTTATTGATGGAACAGGTTCCAATATAAAAAAAGAATCTATTCTTATTGAAAAGAGTAATATTTTAGCAACAGGCAAGGAAGCTGATGAGTTGGGTTCGGGAAATGATGTAAGAAGAGTTGATGCTAGCGGTAAAACAGTTATGCCAGGATTGATAGATTCGCATTGCCATATAACTTTTGATGAGCCCTCTTCAAATGATGAATTGTTCTTTCATAGAAGAGAAGGTTTAGCGGCAATAGTAGCTGCTTGGAATGTAAGAAAAGTTCTTCTTGCGGGAGTCACAGGATTTTTGGATGCTGACAGTCTCTTTGAAACCGGTATTGATCTTAGAGATGCAATAAACGGTGGTTATGTTGAGGGACCTAGAATGTCAACTGGAGGTAATGCTCTATTAACGTCAGTTGGCGGGACAGCAGGAAGATTACTTCCTGATGACGGTCTTAGAGGATATGCTAAAGTTGTACATAATAATGATGAAATTTCTAAAGAAGTAAGGAAGCAAATAAAGCACGGTGTTGATTGGATCAAGATCCATGTAACTGGCCTAGTTCCAAATCAAAAAGAGGCAGGAGAGATTTCTGTATGGTCTTATGAAGAACTTAAACTGGTCTGTGATATCTCTCACGATCTTGGTGTCCAAGTAGTAGGTCATTGCAGAAACGCCAAAAGTGTGACCGATAGCGTAAGAGCAGGAATGGATATGATACTTCATGCTACCTATATGGATGATGAAGCTATAGATTATGTCTGCTCTAATAAGACACCTCTTGTACCAACTTTCACCTTCCAAGCTAATTTGGCTGATTACGGAAAAGCGGTAGGAGCATCTGAAGAATATCGAGAAATTTTTAAGAGAGAAATAGACGAAAATTGTGAAATCTTAAAAAAAGTTCATGAGTCTGGGGTACCACTTCTATGCGGAACTGAAAGTGGGTTTTCTCTAACCCCATACGGAGAATGGCATCACCGAGAATTAGAGGTATTTTCAAATAACATCGGAATGACCAATCTTGAAACTATTGTTTGTGCAACCAAAAATGGAGCTTTGGCTTTACGAAGAGAAGGTGAGGTAGGGACCTTAGAAAAAGGCATGCTAGCGGATATTCTAGTTGTTGATGGTAATCCTCTGGAAGATATTACTGTATTAGGAGATAAATCCAAATTAGAATACATCTTTTTGGATGGTAAAGAGATAGATCAATCAATCCAACCATCTCAAGTAAACCCTGTTTCAGGTTGGAGATTATCTCCTTATTCAAACAATATCCTTACCCAAGAGGTATCTAAAGAAAAACTCTAGAAAATGAAAGAATTTACTTTCACAAAATACGAAGAAGCTGTGAAGACACTTAGAAATAATGATCTTATGCAGGCCTTATACGATGAAGGTGAAGTAATAATGGATAAAGTTCTAGTTTGCCTTCATGGAGAAGAGCATAAACAGAGAAGAAAATTAGAGAACAAGATATTTACTCGAGATACATTTAAATTGTACGAAGACAAAATTTTCCCAAAAACTATTGAAGAAACGTTAGAGCCTTTCAAAAGAACAGGGAAACTAGATTTAGTAGATTTTGGGTTTAGAGTTTTGTTAAATCTCACTGCGGATTTTTCAGGTATTGATAGACCTGAAAAATCCGAAGGGGAAACCGAGATGCTTCTCGGAATGTTGAAGACATTTGCCTCAGGAGCGACTCTAGCTCATTCAACTCGTGACCATGATGAAGTTAAATTAGAGGTAAAAAAAGCTCTTGAAGAATTTGATGTAAGATTTTTAGGTCCTTCAATTGAAACACGAAAATTATTAATCAATAATAATGATGACCCCAACGATTTACCGAAAGATATATTAACAATTCTTTTGTTGAATGAGGATAAATTGAGTCTACCCCATGATGTCCTTATGAGAGAAGTCGCTTTTTATTTGCTCGCTGGCGCTCAGACATCTATTCATTCTCTAGTACATGCTTTTCATGAAATCATGGAGTGGCTAAATAAGTATCCTGATGAAAAAAACAACATCTACAAAAATCCGATCTTTTTACAAAGATGCGTGCATGAAAGCACCAGGCTTCATCCTTCAAGTCCTGTTGCATGGAGGAAACCAATATGTCCCGTAAGTCTACCCAATGATCAAGATGCAAAAGAAGGGGATAAAGTCATTATTGACCTTTATAATTCAAATAGGGATAAAGAAATCTTCGGAAAAGATGCAAGGGAATTTAATCCAAAGAGAAAAACTCCGGATGGACAAAATATTTATGGACTATCATTTGGTTTAGGAATGCACTCATGTATAGGAAGAAACTTGGCCGCAGGAATTGTCGCTAAAGAAGATACTGACCCAAATAATCATCAATATGGAACGGTTACAATGATAATGAGAGTTTTACTTAGTTATAACGCTCTTCCAAACCCAGACGACTCACCAAAAATGGATGAAAAGACCAAAAGACCTAATTGGGGTTATTATCCAATATTAATTGACGCTGCGGGCTAAAATAGTGACAACATTTAAGACCTCGAACTACGAAATTATCAAAAAAGCTCTTGTTAATAGAGATCTCAAACAAGCCCTGTATGATGAAGGTAAAGTTATTATGGAAGGAGTCCTCTTAACACTCCATGGAGAAGAACATCACCAAAGAAGAAAACTAGAACATAAAGTATTTCAAAGAGACTTTTTTAAGTATTATGAGCACGAGCTTTTTCCAAAAACCTTAAATGAGACCATATCGCCTTTTCTACGGAAAGGCTCAGCAGATCTTCTTGATTTTGGATACCGAATAACAATGAATCTTACTGCAGACTTCGCAGGGATAGATCGATTTAAAAAAACTCCTGAAGAGACCGAAAATTTATTAACTCTTGTAAAAATTTTTAGTCAGGGTGCCACATTGGTTCATTCTAAGAGACCGCATGACGAAGTTAATATGGAAGTTACGGAAGCCTTAGAAGTATTTGAAGAAAAATTTTTAATACCCTCTAAAAACAGAAGATTAAAAATTTTAAAACAATTTAATGAGAACATACTTAATGAGAATGATCTTCCTCGGGATGTGTTAACTGTACTGCTCAGAAATGTAGATGGAATTAATTTGGATGATGACCTTATTAAGAGGGAGATAGCTTTTTATCTTCAGGCTGGTTCTCATAGCACAGCCAATTCAATGGTTCATGCCCTGCATGAGATTTTTGAATGGATGGAAAAACATTCAGAAGATAAAGAAAAAATCTACAACGACCCGATCTTTTTACAAAGGTGCGTGCATGAAAGCATGAGATTGCACCCCGCCAGTCCCGTTGCATGGAGAAAACCTACATGCCCTCTTGAGCTTGATAAAGAAATCAAAATGAATCAGGGTGATCTTCTTATCATGGATTTGCATAATGCCAACAGAGATAAAGAAATTTTTGGAAATGATGCAGAGGAATTTAATCCGTATAGAGAACTAGATCCAAATCAAAGCATATGGGGACTAACTTTTGGCATAGGACTACATTTATGTTTTGGTAGAGATCTAGATGGAGGATTAATAGCGGATGAAAAGACTAAACCTGAAAAACACCAATATGGAATAGTCACATTACTTGTTAGAAAACTTTTTGAAAACAAAGTAAGGTTAGACCCTGATAACAAACCTTTAAAGGACATGAATACCGAAAGACCAAACTGGGGAAATTATCCAGTTCTATTTGGAGAGAAAAAGTGAAACATGCGATAGTAACCGGCGCTGGCAAAGGTATAGGAAAAGAAATATCTGAACATTTAAATAAAAATGGATATAGGGTGGGTATGATTGATATCGATGATGAAGCTCTAGAAAACAATAGTAAAATTTACAAAAACACTATAGCAATTAAAGGGGATGTTACGGATGAAGAATCTATTAAAAAAGCCTTTGAAAGATTTGGAGAAACCCCAGATTTGCTGGTGAATAACGCTGGCATCGTAATTTTTGGAACTTTAGAAGAGCAAGGTGTTCAAGATTTCAAAAAAAGTATAGATATTAGTCTAGTAGGATCCTACATAACCTCACTAACAGCAATAAATAGTATGATAAAGAAGGGCTCTGGATCTATTATAAATATGTCATCAATAAACGGTATCCATCCAGGACCTGGAACAGGGGGTTACCCTGCAGCTAAAGCAGGAATTATATCTTTAACTCAACAAATGTCCATTGAATGGGGACATTATGGAATTAGGGTAAATTCAATATCACCAGGTTTTATCGATGCTGGTATGTCTAAACCTATTTATGCCGATCCAAAAGTTAGGGAGTTAAGAGGAAAATCGGTTCCAACAAAAAGACTGGGTGAGGCTAAAGATATTGCAAATGCGGTTTTGTTTCTTGCCTCCGAACAAGCCTCGTATATAAACGGTCACAATTTAGTAGTAGATGGAGGAGTTATAAACAGCATTATTGCTCAACTTCCGCGTGAATAATGAAAAAAAACTTAATTATCTCGGGGGGTATATTTCACCCTTTTGAAGACTCCTCAAAAACATTATCGACAATCCTCGATGATATTGGTTATGAATCTTTAATAACTATGGATATCGAGGGAGCATTTAAAAATTTGGAAGATTATGATTTGCTAACAATTAATGCTCTTAGGTGGAGAATGTTAAATCATGAGAAATATTTACCTTATATAGATGAATGGGCGTTCAGCTTATCAGATGACGGAAGGAAACATTTGGATAATTACATTAAAAACGGAGGATCCATGATAGCTCTTCATACCTCTTCAATATGTTTTGATGATTGGGATGGGTGGTCAAAAGTTTTAGGTGGTAAATGGAATTGGGATAGGACTTTCCATCCACCTTTAGGGCCTATAAAAGTAACGCCCATAGCAAACCATTTTGTAACAGATAATATTCAATCCTTTACTCTAAATGATGAGGTCTATCACAATCTTGAGCTTGAGCCGGAATCAAAACCTTTTTTGATAGGGTACACTGAAGAAACAAAAGAAGAGCATATAATTGCCTGGAGTTACGAATATCATCAAGGAAGAGTAATATATAATGCACTCGGACATGACTCGGACTCTTTAGTAAATGAGGAATTATCAGAAATAATTAAAAGGTCTGTACTATGGGTAAGTGGAGATAGTGATGCTTGATATAAAGTCAATGTCTATGATAATAACTGGAGGGTGCACCGGTCTGGGTTATGGTATGGCAAAACAGTTTTCTGAAAAAGGAGCAAGGATAACTATTTGCGGAAGAAGACCAGAAAAAGTTGAAGAGGCCGGCGCTAGTCTTGGAAAAAATGTAAGGGCCATAGTGGCTGATGTTACAAAAGAAGACGACCGTAACAAGATAGTTAAGGAAGCAATAAATCACGGAAAAAAAATTGATGTTTTAGTGAATAATGCAGGAAATATGTACCGCGGTAAGATTGATGAGCTCAAAGAAGATAAGCTTATGGAAATCTTTAATTCCAACGTTGTTGCTGGAATGATGCTTTTAGGTAAAGTAAAAAATTATCTGAAGGAGTCCAAAGGCGTTAATATTTTTATCGGATCTGTTCATAACAGAAGAGCTTTTCCTGGTGCTTCACCCTATGCAGCAACAAAAGGAGCTTTGGAAACCTTAACAAAAGTTCTTGCTGCCGAACTTGGTGAAGATAAGATTAGAGTGAATTGCGTAGTACCAGGAGCAATCTTTACTGAGATCAATCAAAGAGCGGGAATATACGATGATGAAACCGCAAAAAAAAGGCTGGATTCCATGGCTCGAATTCATGCTATGGGCAGAATTGGAAAACCCCATGAAATAGCTGAAGCGGTTGAATATTTAATATGCGCCGAATGGACAACAGGAGCGGTATTGGATGTTGATGGTGGATTAGGGCTTGGAATTACTGAAGACTAACTATATTGGAAGTCCAGATACTCCGCCATCAACAGCTATTGATTGTCCGGTAATATAGCTTGATTTATCAGAGGATAAAAAAGCCACTAGTGCTGCTAACTCCTCTGCTTTCCCTACTCTTTTCGCTGGAATGTCACTTGCTATGGAGTTAATAATTTCTTCTTCGGTTTTTTTTGACGCTTCAGCCTGATGCTTAATTATTCCATCCACTCTTTCCGTATGAGTAAATCCAGGACATACATTATTTATTAAAACATTGTGTTCCGCTAATTGATTTGAAAGGGTTTTCGACCAACCATGTACTGACATTCTAACTCCATTAGAAAGGATTAAATTGTCTATAGGTTGTTTTGCTGAAATTGAGCTAATGTTAGTTATTCTACCCCATCTATTTTTTTTCATAGAGGGTATAACTTTTCTAGTCACTCGAACAGCAGACAGAAAAGTTGATTCAAAAGTTTTCACCCAGTCACTATCATCCAATTCATCAAAATAGCCAGCCTTGGGACCTCCGGTATTGTTAACCAAAATATCAATATTGCCGAGTTCTTTTTCTACATGACTAACAAGATTATCTATATCTTCTTTATTGCTTAGGTCAGCCTGTATACAAAAAACATCTGAATTGGTGAGTTCTTTTATATCATTTGCTGCCTTCTTTATTTTTTCTTCATCCCTTGAACAAATAGCTAATTTGACTCCTTCTTTTGCTAACTCTATTGCTGAAGCCTTCCCTAGACCTTGACTTGCAGCAGTTACCAATGCCACCTTATTATTAATTCCTAAGTCCATTTTATCACCAAAAAAAATTTACTGTTATTAATATATAATGCATCATAAATGAATTAATGTTTTATTTGTATGGTTTTATTATTATTTAAGAAAAGGTAGCAAGAATGTCTGATCAGGGAATGGGTAAGTCAGTTCTAAGGAAAGAGGATCATCGTTTCATAACTGGTCAAGGAACTTACACTGATGACATAAAACAACCAAACCAATTATATGCATACTTTTTAAGATCTCCTGTTGCTCATGCTATTTTGAAATCTATAAGCACCAAAAAAGCCGAGGTGAGCAAGGGTGTTGTAGCTGTTTATACTGGAAAGGATACTGATGCAGCTCTTCCTTGTGGTTGGGAAACCCCAACTAAAGCAGGCACGCCTCCAATGGCAGAACCTCCATGGCCCATTTTTGCTCAAGAAAAAATAAGGTTTGTCGGAGAGTTATTGGCAGTTGTAATTGCTGAAAACGTTAATCAAGCAAAAGATGCATGTGAGTTAATAGAATATGATTATGATGAACTTGAAGCAGTTGTTTCACCTTTAAAATCCCAACAAGATGGGGCTCCACAAATATGGGAGGGCATCGCCAATAATCAATGCTTCGATTGGGAGCTAGGTGATAAAGAGGCAACTGAAAAAGCCTTTAGAGAAGCTAAACATCATGTAAAAATTGAACTGACCAATAATAGGCTTGTACCAAACGCCATGGAACCCAGATCCTACATTGGAATGTATGACAAGGGTAAAGATGAGTACACGCTTTATACTACAACTCAACTACCCCATATTATTCGAATGCTAGTATGTGGGGTTCTTGGTTTGGAAGAACAAAAAGTCCGAGTGATTTCTCTAGATGTTGGTGGTGGTTTTGGGTCAAAAGCCTTCCATTACGCAGAAGAGTCCGCGGTTACTTGGATTGCAGGAAAATTAGCACGTCCTATAAAGTGGACATCTGAAAGAAGTGAAGCCTTTATTAGCGATAGACATGGTAGGGATCATATAACAACAGCAGAAGTAGCTATGGATTCTGATGGAAATTTCTTGGCTATGAGAGTGGATACTCTAGCTGCCCTCGGTGGATATTTGTCAGGATCTGGTCCCGCTATTCCAACTTTTTTCTATGGTCCACTAATACCTGGTCCTTATAAGACCCCTAATATTTACTGCAACGTAAAAGGTATATTCACAAATACGGTTCCGGTGGATGCCTACAGAGGCGCAGGCAGGCCTGAGGCTACCTATGTCACTGAGAGGTTAGTTGAGGCTGCAGCCAGAACTATAGGTATTGATGCAATAGAATTGCGCAAAAAGAATTTTATCCAACCTGATCAATTTCCCTACGCTTCGCCTGGAACGCTAACATACGACAGCGGTGACTATCAAGCTACCCTTGATTCAGCTCTTCAGGCAATTGATTATAAGAATTTCGAAAAAAGAAAAGAGAAGTCACGAAATATAGGAAAATACAGGGGTCTTGGCATCTCATGCTATATTGAAGCGTGTGGTGTTGCCCCATCAAAGGTAACGCTTGAAGCTGGCGGAAGAGGTGGATATTACGAATCCGCAACAGTAAGAGTAAATCCAACTGGATCCGTTAGCGTCTTTATTGGCTCCCACTCCCATGGTCAGGGTCATGAAACAGTTTTTGCTCAAATAGTCCATGAGAAACTGGGTGTACCCTTTGAGTCAGTTGATATCGTTCATGGGGATACAGGGCGAATTCCTTTTGGAGTGGGTACAGTTGGGTCTAGGTCGTTGGCAGTGGGTGGGCCGGCATTAGTTAAATCCTTGGATAAAATTATCAATAAAGGCAAGGACATTGCTGCTCATTTACTTGAATCATCGGTAGATGAAATTATTTTTGAAAATGGTGAATTTTCAATTGAGAATTCCAATAAATTTGTTGCTTTAAGCGATGTTATTGGGGCCGCTTACGTTCCTGGAAATTATCCAATTGAAAGACTTGAACCGGGGCTTGAGGAAACATCTTTTTATGACCCTCCCAACCTAACTTTCCCCGCAGGCGCCCATATATGTGAAGTTGAAATTGACCCAGAAACGGGACAAACCAAGATAGAAAATTATTGTGTTTCCGATGACTTCGGTATCGTAATAAATCCTATGATAGTAGAAGGACAAGTTCATGGCGGGGTTGCCCAGGGTATAGGGCAAGCAATGTTGGAGAATTGTGTTTATGAAGAGAAAACTGCTCAACTCCTTAATGGCTCTTTCATGGATTATACCATGCCAAGGGCTGATAGTGTGCCTCATATGACAGTAAAAACAGAAGTCACACCATGCGTACATGGCTTGGGAGTCAAGGGTTGTGGTGAAGCTGGCGCAATTGCTGCCCCTCCAGCAGTTATCCATGCAATAATAGATGCTCTTAAAGATTTAGGAGTTAAAGATTTCGAAATGCCGGCTACCCCAGATAAGGTTTGGAAAGCCATTCAATTAAGTCAGAATAACTAAGGTTGTAACACCGCCAAAAAAACAATAATTATCATTATAATAGTGGGCACCTCATTAATGATCCTGAAAAATCTTGATGAATATTTATTTGCATCTGCAGAAAAATCTCTAAGACGTTGACCCAGAAAAATGTGAAAGAATGTCATTAAAATTACAAGTGCTATTTTAACCAATAACCAGGTCTCTATTCCCGAATAATGAAACAAAATTAAACCTGTAATCCAAACTAATGCCACCGAAGGATTCATGATAAATCTGTAGAGCTTTCTTTCCATAACCTTAAAGGTGTTGCTGGTGTTTTGTTCAATTTCTTTATCCGAATGATAAACAAATAATCTCGGAAGATATAACAATCCTGCCATCCAGGCTATTACCGAAATTATGTGGATGGCTTTAATCCATAAAAACATATCTAATCCCACTTCGCTTCGGGTGGCATGGACATTAGGATCGCCTCGGTATTGCCTCCGGTTTTCAACCCAAATTGGGTACCGCGATCCCAAAGCAAATTAAATTCTACGTATCTCCCTCTTTTTAACAACTGTAGATTTTTTTCATTCTCATCCCAGCCAATATCTTTTCTTTTCTTAATTATGCTGGGAACTACTTTTAGAAAAGCCATTCCTACTTCTTTGACAAATTCAAAATCCTTTTTCCAATCTCCAGTATTCATGTGGTCAAAAAATATACCCCCCTTTCCTCTTTCCTCATTTCTATGTGGAAGGAAGAAATATTTCTCACATTGCTTCCTAAAATTCTGATAATAAGACTTGTCATGATTATTGCATGCGTCTCTAAAAGTATTATGAAATTCCTCAATATCATCGTCATTTATTATGGTAGGAGTTAGATCTGCTCCCCCGCCAAACCATTGCTCACCAGTAATAATAAACCTTGTATTAAAATGAAAGGCTGGAATATATGGTGAGTGCATATGGGCAACAATGCTAATTCCACTGGCCCAATAATTTGGGCTATTTTCAGTCCCCGAAACATTTCCCTTAAATTCTTCTTTAAAAATGCCATTTACGGTTGAGATATTAACGCCTACCTTCTCAAAAACAGAGCCTTTCATAACACTCATCTCACCGCCACCTTCACCAGAATGACTCCATTTTTTTCTAACAAATTTTTCTCCATCAATGGCTTCAAATTGAGAGCAAAAATTATCCCTTAATTCTCTAAACCACTCACTTGCTAATTGTTTTTTATTTTCTTGATCCAAAACCTTTTCCTTTATTTCAGTTATCTGAAAACTTCCCTTATTTTTTTAATAAAGAAATGCACATTCTCCTCTGGTGTTGTTTTAAGAACTCCATGCCCCAAGCCACACACCCACCCGGTTCTTTCTTCCTCCGATATAGATTCAACTTGCCCTATATATTCGTCAAAATCTCTTTTAAAATCATCAAGAGGTTTTGAAAGTATCTCCGGGCTAAAGTTCCCTTGTATAAATCCTGTATTGGTATTATTTAACCAATATGAGAGTGTTTTGTTTTGATCAACTCCGATCCCAGCTAATTTTGTTTCCGAATTATTCATTTCTTGCATAAAAAATTCACTCTCAAAGGGATGTTTTGAGAAATACCCAACTTTCCCATCATGTGGCTCGATTAAATGCTTGTATATATCTCTTGAGTAGATCTCATAAGCCTCTTTATCAGAAATGCTACCGGCAGAAGTGTCAAATATCATAATTATTTCCGCTCCCGAATTGAGCTGTAAAGAAATATTCTTTTTTATCAGAGGAAATATTTTCTCATAAAGAGTTTTGTTAAGAAATTCGTTATGAAACCCTTCTTCATAAAATTCACCTTTATTAATGCCAACAGCGTATGACAAAATAGTCCAAGGTCCGCCCACAAAACCAATTAAACTTTTTTTGTTATCTAGTAGGTCGCGTGTCTGATGTATTGCCTCACCTTGAAATTCCATATGTCTTATTGCTTCTTCGGGTGAAGTTAGCTCTTGATAATTGTCAGACTTTAAAAAGTTCTTAAAGATTGGACCAGGATTGAACTCTAATTTCATACCTAATGCTTCCAAAGGAAAAAGAATATCGCTAAAGAGTATAGCAACATCAAAATCAAACTCGTTTATTGGACCTAAAGCAGTTTCTGCAGCGAGTTTAGGAGTTTTACAAAGTTCTTCAAAAGAATGTCTTTTCTTGAGGGTTTGGTAATGCGAATGATACCTTCCTGCCTGCCTCATAAACCAAATAGGAGGTGTCTTTTGAGGAATCCTACTAACAGCATTTGTAAATAATTGATTAGACATATAAATAATTCCTTAATTATTAATCAGATTCTTTGTAACCTCATCATATGAAAGAAAAATTGTAATTTTATCTTCTTTAATCTTCTTTTTGATAATTTCATAAGTATTCCCCGGTCCGCATGCGTGAAAACAATCTGAAATAGTTGGAAATCTTTCTAATACATACTCAAATGCCGACCCGCTCATCCAATAGAAATGGGTTTTTTGCGAAAGGTCTTCCTTTATATCTAAACGTTTAAGTTTATAGGTGGCTATCTTTTCATCAAATTCGTTCTTGGGTGAATCCTTGTGGGTTAGCTTTACCCAATTTTTATTTTCCGAGAGATGATCAATTCCTGGATTCATATTTTCTCCTAAACTATCTGAAGTGCCGTTAACCCAAAATCCTCTCTCAGATAATTTAAACCAAGTTTTTAGCCCACTAACCCATAATAAATTTGATTGACGAATTTTGGTCTGATCGGGGACTGCATTAGCCCTGCTTACCCATATATTCTTTTTCTTTAGAGAAGAGACTTCTTCAATACTTTCATTTATCACGTGACGACGAAAAAGATTATATTTCTCTAGATCATTCGGAAAAAATGCATCTTTATTGATTTTATGCCATTCTGGAAGATCTTCCCGTTCTATTCTCCTTTCATTTAGGACAACTTTTTCGTCAGTCAGACCTTTAATAGTAACAACATTTCCAAATTTCATATTTTCAACACTCACCCCAATTTTTTGATGGCATCCTCCCCCATACTGCGACAAGGTATCTCTTTCCTTTGAGACTGATTGAAATACTTTATTATCGTTTATCTTTTGGACCATATCTATGATTTCNTTNCTGTTAGACCTAACCTCTAATGCCAGCGCCCCCTGACCGGGAGCACANGGGTTTAATGAAAGNGGCGTTATCATCCAGAGAAAGTNATCCAATATTTCTTTAATCTTATTTGCAAGATTCAAATCCTTTCCTCTGAGAATNCTATCAATTGCTGCCTTCGCCACTACCAAACCGTCCTCTTTACCCGTCAAAAGTTTTTTTAGTCGTGTAGGAATATTGCCACGAATATCTTCAAAATCAATTTTCTGTATGGGATAAGGTAGAGCTTTCTTAAGAAAGGGCTCAAGATTATATGCTCTTCTTGGTGATGAGGTTAAAACCTTTAATTTTCCTTCCTTAATTATTTTTTCCACATTTTCCTTCTTAAGAAAAAAAATATCCCTCATATCCGCGCGTTCAATAGTTGCAGCAATCTGGGTTTCTGGACCTATTTCTATAGGTAGGTCTTTCCATGAATGAACCGCTATATCGGCTTCACCATTAATTAACGAATTCCTAATATCCTGTGTAAATATTCCTATCTCAGGAAGCTCTTTTAGGGGAGTCTTTTGATCAATATCTCCAAAGGTTTCTTTATGCAGATATGTTATATCTTCACCCTGGACATTCTCTCTCAAAAGCTCTCCTACAGATTCAGCTTGGATAATCGCTAAGTCACTCTTTCTTGAAATTATTCTAACCATAAATACCGAATATTAATTATCATTTAAAATATCGACTTATTTTTGCTATCTTGCTAGTACTATGCGACATAATGTCTAAAGCGAATTTATTAATATAATTAATAACAGTTTAAGATTAAAGAATAAATATTGTTTTGCTAGGTTTAGTAACGGGAGAAGAATTTTGGATTACGAGAATTTTTTTAACGAAGAGATTAAAGCCCTTAAAGATGAGGGTCTATATAGAACTTTTCGCGCAATAGACAGAGTCCAAAACATGTTTCCAAAAGCACTTGAAACTGTAGAAGGAAATGATAGAGAGGTCGAAATCTGGTGCTCAAACGATTACTTAAATATGAGTCAAAACCCTGAAGTATTGGACGCTTGTATCAATGTCATTAATAAACTTGGAACCGGATCGGGTGGGACTCGTAATATATCAGGAACTTCCACCTATCATGTAAAATTAGAACAAACGCTCGCAGAGCTTCATAACAAAGAAGCTTCCTTAGTTTTCCCTTCCGCCTATACAGCCAATCAAGCTACTATAGCCACTCTATGCAGAAATATAGAGAGTATAGAAATCTTTTCAGATAGATTAAATCATGCATCTTTAATCGAAGGCATTAGAAATAGTAAGGCCCAATACCATATTTTTGAGCACAATGATATGGAACACTTGGAAAGTCTTCTACAAGCAGCTGATATAGAAGCACCAAAATTAATTATCTGTGAATCAATTTATTCAATGGAAGGGATACGTTCTCCGCTTAAAGAAATAGTTAGATTGGCAAAAGAATATAAAGCTATGACTTACTTAGATGAAGTTCATTCAGTGGGTCTTTATGGAAACGAGGGCAGAGGAATAGCTGATGAACTTGGGTTGAGTGGTGATATTGATATCATTAATGGCACCCTTTCAAAATCCTTTGGGCAATTGGGAGGTTACGTAGCGGCAAATGCTAACATAATTGACTATATTAGAAGCTTTGCTTCAGGTTTTATTTTTACCTCTTCTATTAATCCTTCGGTTGCAGCGGCATCTATTAAAAGTATAGAGCTTACAAAAGTTGCAGAAACACTCAGGGTAAGAATTAGAAGGAATTCTAAACTCATTAGAGAAGGTCTCAAATCAATCAATGTTCCATTTATAAATAATGATAGTCATATCATACCTATACTTGTTAAAGGTCCAGTGGAATGCAAAAAAATATCAAAACTTCTTCTTGATGAATTTGGCATCTATATTCAGCCTGTTTTTTATCCTACAGTACCTAAGGGGGACGAACGCCTTAGAGTTACAATCACTCCGAAGCACTCAAAAAAAGATATAGATAATTTTGTCAATTCTATAGACAGAGCATGGAAAATACTGGATTTTGATCGTGTCGAAGATCAATATTTTCCCGTAAACATTTAAAAGCTTGAACAAGCCACTAATAGTTTCTCATTTGTATTTAGATCTCTTATATATTTATCCACAGCTACCCCTTTAAATAAATTAAAATGAGGCTCGTATTCCCGCTAATATAGTTTGTGGTTTACCTGGTCGTTTTCCGGCAGGATGCCATGAAACACTATATTCTTCGTCAAAAAGATTCTGAATATTTAAAGTAATCTGAATCCCTGAGTCTAAATCAGGAGAAAAATAACTACTTAAATCTACGACAGTTCTATCTTCAATTGAATATTCGTCGTACCCTGAACCACCAGAAGTTCTCATCTTGTCCTTAAAATTGACAGTAGCATCAACACCCCATTTATCGGAGTGTATGCCAATAGTAAGGTTTAGAAGATTTTCTGGCATGTAGGCGAATTCGTCTCCAGTTTTCACCTCGCCCCATAAACCATATCCGCTTTTAAAACTATCTTGGAATTCTGTTTCTTGAAAAGTATAAGCAAATGTTACTGGAGTTTCTATGCCATCTATTAAGGAGGGTAACCATGCAAAAGATAGTTCTAGCCCAGAAACTTCCGCTTCACCGGCAGAAAATGAATCGCCGATATCACAATCTCCACCTGAAGAGGCAGTACATGTACCAGTAAGATTTTTATAATCACTCATGAATGCAATTGCTGAAACACTAAATCCGTTTCCAATATAACGGAGACCAAACTCAGAGTTAGTCGACTCCTCAAAGTTATCAGATTTGACTGATGTTGGTGAAAAACCTTTATAGACACCAGCAAGCAATTGAAGAGCATCATTTACTTGATATGTTACACCAACGCTAGGCATAACTTCTTCATATGAAACTGAGTTAATTTTGGGAGCACCAACCCTATTAGGGTCTTCTTTTCCATAATCAACTCTTTGGCTCTCAATATCTTCTATTCTTGCTGCTAATAGAATAGAGAAATTTGAGAAAGTTATTAAATCAGAAATATACGCAGAAGTAGCTTCAGCCTGTTCAAGACGATTAGAATCTGATCCAGGCGTACCTGGTTTATAAACCATGAGAGCCTCACCTTGAATATAGTAGTAATCTGCAAATTGGTAGCGGTCCATTTCATCTTCATGATCTCTGAAACCAATTTCAATTTCATGAGAAACTGAGCCAGTTTCAAAAAGAGTCTTAAATATAAATTGGTAACCTTTAGAGAAATATTCTCGGTTATTGGCTTTTACTTTTAGATCGCTAGTTTTACAATTAGTAGAATCTGGTGAAGCCAAACATGCCGCTGAACTGTCACCACCTTTTGCAACAAGCATTTGACCAACATAACTAGCAGGGCTTTTTAAAAGTGAGCCAATTTTGACATTTCCAACTTTATCAAGTTTATACCAATTTCTGGCTGTTTCGTTATAATACAACGCTGTTGTAAGAGTAGTATTTTCATTAAATATAACTTGATGAGTAATCACGCCCTGAAGATGTTCATTGTCCATATTATCTAACTGACTAGCAGCATATCTTGAATAGGGATTCAAATTATAATCTTCTTCAGTCAAACCTAGATATGTTTCGTTTGAATTTTCGTCAGTCCATTCCGCTTTAACCTGAAAGACCTGCTCAACGCCAAAAATTATATCCTGGTATCTAAACTTTCCAACATAAGATTCAATTTCGTAACCTACATCTATACCGGTGGAAATACTTTTAAATCCATCACCTTCCTCTTGAAGGATTTCAAGAAGAAAACCAATCTTACCAGTAGTTCCGCCTACATAGGCATGAATAGTAGTTTGGTTGTCTGTTCCAAGCCTAGCTTTTAAATTACCAGAAAACTCCTCGGGTATCCTTGTCGAAATAAGATTAATAGATCCTCCCACAGTTCTAGGTCCGTATTTAATTGCAGCAGGTCCTTTCACTACTTCCACCGATTGTATTCTAGTAGATCGAGGGAAATAGTAAGCTGAAGGAGAAGCATACGCTGCAGGAGCAATAAGTATGCCATCCTCCATAACGGTGATCTTGCTGTTACGTTCAGTTTGGGCCGCCCTTAATCCTATATTAGGCCTTAAACCAATTCCATCTTCTTCCTGAATATTTACCCCAGGTATTTGCTGAAGAATTCTTTGAATATCCATATAATTATGAATTAGCAAATCTTCCTCACTGACAAAAGTTACTGAACCTGGAATCTTAAAAACATCTGCTTTGGAACTTACTACAAGTAGCTCATCTATCGGATCTCTTGAGTTTAGAACATTTTGAGCATTAACAGTAAAGATAAATCCTAAGGTAACAAAAAAGAAAAAAGCAATAGCTTTATTCATGAAAAATCTCCGCAATTAATAATCATTCGCATACTTATAGTAATTGAGAATTAGTTGCAACTATAAAATTTATTAATTTTCTTTAGTTTTCTGCGACTTTTATAAAAATTTAATAAATTTGTTATTGATAAAATTACTTAATTGCATTATTTGATAATAATTATTAATTACATAAAGGGTAGGCTCAAAATAATGAATGAATTTATAATTACTTTCCGAGAGTGCCTTGAAGCATCATTAATTGTAGGAATTATTTACACTGTCTTGCAGAAAAATAATTTAACCCGGGAGAAGATGTTACTCTGGTATGCTGTTCTATCTTCCGTTGCGGCAAGTATGATAGTTGCATACATATTAACATCTATTAATGAGAGTGTAGGAAATACATCTTACGAAAAACTTTTTGAAGCAATCTTTATGTACATAACTGCTGTTATTCTTTTTTATGTAATCTTTTGGCTTGCAAAACATGTTGGTAACAGAAATGAAATTGAAGAATCCGTTAAATCCTCTCTTACAGGATCTAGGTTCGCCTTGTTTCTATTAATTTTCTTTTCTACTCTCAGAGAAGGTTTTGAGACTGCCCTATTCCTAATAGCGAGCTTTACAAGTACTGGTACTTTTTCATATATTGGATTCTTTCTTGGAGTTGTCCTTGCGGTATTTATTGGTTACATTGTTGTTATTCAAGGAAAAAGGGTTAACCTACGATCCTTTTTTCAAGTTACTACCCTCTTGCTGGTATTCTTTGCAGCAGGCATGGTTGCTTATGGAACCCATGAAGCAGAAGAATATTTGGTTAAAAGCACTAATATTAATGAGAATGAAATCGCACGTGTTTGGGATATTCACCAACCGAAAAAAACTTTATCAGAAGATGATAACGAAATTTTTTACACGTTTAAAACTAAAAAAAATAATTACTATCACATCCTTAATGACAAAGGCTCTGTAGGTGTTTTTCTTAAAGCATTTTTTGGATACAACAGTAATCCGAATTGGGTGGAACTAATATTGTGGCTCCTCTCTTTGTTATTCGGAATAAGAATGTGGTATTCCTTTTATCAAGTCAGGAGCTGAACAGCCCTGTAAATTATTGTTGTTACAACAATAACAAAACCAATAACTAAAATAATTCCCAAAATAATGACAATCGTTTTTAAAACGATATAGTTGTTATCTTGTTGAGGTTTTTGTTTCATAATGAATAATTCCGTGAAAAAAATTATAACATATAAAGTTTCTAAAGATGATGTAGGTATAAGATTAGATCAATTCTTAGTTAAAAATATTGAAGGCCTTAGTAGAACAAGATTAAAAAATCTTATTCTCAGTAATGCTTTATTCATAGGAAAGAACAAAAAATTAGTATCAATTGATAATCCTGCTCATAAGGTAAAAATTGGAGAAGCTTACTATTTGCATGTCCCCGAGGCAATTGACCCTAAGCCCTTGGGTCAGAATATACCTTTAAATATTGTGCATGAGGATGATGATATAATCATTCTGAATAAACCAATAGGTCTGGTAGTCCACCCTGCCCCAGGAAACTATGATAGAACACTTGTGAATGCATTGATTTCTCATTGTGGGGATAGCTTATCCGGAATAGGTGGAGAAAAAAGGCCTGGTATAGTTCATAGACTAGACAAAAATACAAGTGGATTAATGGTTATAGCAAAGAATGATAAATCTCATGGGAGTCTCTCTAAACAATTTGCAAGTCATGGAAAAGATGGAAAACTCCAACGCGCCTATAAAGCTTTAGTCTGGGGGGTTCCAAATAACCAATTAGGAAAAATTAAGAACTTTATAGGTAGGTCCCACATAAACAGGAAAAAGATGGCAGTCTTTTTAAACAAAAAACCAAATAATAAAAAGGCTATAACGTATTGGAAAAAAATAAAGTCGAATAAGGAATTAGGTTTTTCCCTTATTGAATGTAAGCTTGAAACTGGAAGAACCCATCAAATCCGCGTCCATCTAAATCATATCAATCTTCCAGTGATTGGTGATCCGCTTTATGGATCAGGATATAAATCCAAGATAAATAAACTGGACGAAGATGTTCAATCGCACTTTATACCCCTCCAGAACAGACAAGCATTGCATGCAAATTTACTTGGCTTTGAACACCCAAGGACAGGTAAAATATTGAAATACAAAGAAGAACCGCCGTATGATATGCAAAATCTAATAGATTTGTTATAATATCTCTGACCTTTACTTTGGTACGAATCATCTCCATATAAAGGAAAAGCCATAATTATGGCTAAAGGGAGAAATAAAATGAATTTACCTGTTCTATCAGGGGATATTGGATTAAGCAATTATTTGACGGAAATTAAAAAATTCCCGATGTTAAGTGCGGAAGAAGAATATACCCTTGCTAAGAGTTGGCAGGTCCATGGGGACACGCAAGCTGCTCATTCTCTGGTAACGAGCCACCTCCGGTTGGTTGCGAAGATTGCTATGGGATACAAAGGTTATGGTCTACCTATTTCTGACATCATTTCTGAAGGTAACGTTGGGCTTATGCAAGCGGCACAAAAATTTGATCCAGAAAAAGGTTTTCGTTTAGCAACCTATGCAATGTGGTGGATTAAGGCAGCTATGCAAGAATACATATTGAGATCTTGGTCATTAGTTAAAATAGGAACAACTGCAATTCAAAAAAAATTATTTTTTAATTTAAGGCGAGCTAAAAATCAGATCCAAGCATATGAAGAAGGTGATTTAAATCCAGAAAATTTAGAAAAGATTTCCGAGCAATTAAATGCTCCAAAAAAAGAAGTAATAAATATGAATCGAAGATTAGCAGGCTTTGACCCCTCTCTTAATGCACAGGTTTCATCCGATGGTGAATCGAGTGCTGAATGGCAAGATTGGCTTGTCTCTCAAGATCCAACTCAAGAAGAAATATATGATGAAAAGGAAGAAGCTAGTTTAAGAAAAGAGTTAATTACTGAAGCTTTAGAGATTCTCAACGAACGTGAACTTGATATCATTCAAACAAGAAGGTTGAATGAGGACACTTTGACTCTTGAGGAATTAAGTAAAAAATATGACATAAGTAGAGAAAGGGTAAGACAAATTGAAGTTCGAGCTTTGGAAAAAATTAAAGACGTAGTTCAAAAAGGGATGAAAGAGAGAAATATTGTTGACATCTAGACGTTAATTTCTTGCTATCAGCCAATCTGGTCATAGTAAGATCTTCTCCAAGAAACAAACCCTATTACTGAAATAATTTGATAAATAAATAATAATAAGGCAGTTAGAATAAGACCCTTATCAAAATTAAGGAATATACCGACAGAGTTTATAACAATCCAAAAAATCCAATTTGTAAGGACTTTTTTTGTAACCATATAGGTTGTTATGACAGAACCCCAAGTTGTAAAGGAGTCTAAAAAAGGATTTTCAGCATTCGTCTCGGAAAGAAAAATTCCCGTAATAAAACTTAAAACAATTATTAGACTAACGATTATCGAATGTTTCTTAAATGACCATATATCTATAGAATTTTCGCTTTTTTCTTTTTTTTTCCATTGAGATAAGCCATATATGGCCATTACGAAGTAATAAACATTCAATAAAGATTCCATATAAAGTGACACATCCCAATACAGGTATGTATATATGGAAGTACTTATAAGCGCAGCATACCAACATATTATATTTTGACAAGATGCCAATATCAGATAGCTTAAGGCCAATAAAACAGCTAATAATTCTAGATTAAAAATACTAATGAAGTCAAACTGCATCAAAAATATTTCCTAACACTGAGACCAAAAACCCTAGGATCACCATATTGATAGTATGACTCCACTGCATAAAATTTTCTTGGATCGTTACCAAAGCTTCCAAAACCTCTTACCTGATAATCCTGATCGGTAATATTTTTACCATATAAAATAATCTCCCAGAGATTATTTTGGTAGCCCGCAGATAAATTTATCAATGTATAGTTTTCAGAACTAATATTATGTCTGTCAGAAAAGTAGAAAGAGTCTTTTGCTTCAAGATTAGTCTTAAAAAAGAATTTACGATTAAATTGGTAGTGAAGAGAAATTGAATATTGGTAACTTGGGGCATGAGATTGATCTCTACCTTCAAGGTTATAAGGAATTGCCAAGTTTGTATCAGCATCCGTATGCGAGAAACTTAAATAATTATCAAACTCCGTATCAAGCAAACCGATGCTTGTTGAAAGACTGAGTTCTTTGTTAACAAACCAATCTGCTTGGATCTCAATTCCATAATTTTTACCTGAAACGGCATTGCCTATATAATCAGTGAAACTGCAAGGACACACTCCACCTAAAGCCCCATCACTAATAGAGTTAACTATCGATTGTTTGGTCTGAATATCATCCCTCTTTTGAAAAAAAACGGAGCCATGAATTATAAGTTTTTGATCAGCAGTTGTTCTTTTGATTCCTAACTCATAATTCAACATAGTTTCAGTATCATACCTACGATTATCTTCTTTAATACTGCCATTTGTGTTAACTCCTCCGGTCTTGTATCCTCTTGATATCAAGGCATAGAAATTTGTTTCACCATTCAATGTATAAGATAAAGATATCTTTCCTCCCCATAAATCTTCGTCGGTTTTAAAGTTATTATTAAATAAACAACTCTCTGGTTTGGGATAAATCATAATACAAACAAAATCATTGGGAACAGGCGCATTATTGTCGATATAATGAGCTTTTCTTCTCTCAAATCTAAAACCGGAAGAAAAAATAAATTTCTTTAACAAAGATAAGTCCATTTGCCCATAGATGGCAGTATTGGTTGTATCTAGATTGCTTTTGAAATCATCGGCTTGATATGTATAGATTCTTAGAAGATCTATTGTTTGTTTCCTATTATAAATTCCTAAAACCCACGGAAAAGGACTTGTTTTCGAGAGATAACGCATATCTAAAGTTACATTTTCATTATCCCGAATATAATTATCAAAAGAAGAGTACCACCAATCGAATCCATATATCGACTTATCACAAACTGCACCATCACAAATACCAGGATAACTCCAATCTTCGTCAAAGCCATATTCTAAATCGGATTGTAAAAAACTTATAAGTCCCTCGAAAACTGAGGTATCCTGGAATTCATAAAGAAAATTTAATGATAGAGCTTGAGTCTGTTGTCTGTCATGACCGGGTTGATCAGACAAAGTTTTTCTGTTGTTATCGAGGCTAAAGCTATCATATCCGTTGTCAACATCACTATAAATCGCGGTTAAATCTAGAGATAACCTTTCTTTTTTCCATTTAAATTTAGCTTTAAAATTAGCCTCATCTATATTGTCAGTGTTATTTTTTTTTAAATAAGTATTATTTATATATCCGTCGGATTTATAATTTTTAAACCCTACGCGATATCCTAAGTTTTTATTGGGAGTGTCGCTAACTACAATAGAAATTTTCTTTCCTCCATACTCAGATAAACCCAATTCAACTTCCGTAAAAAAATCATTAGTGGGGATTTTACTGGAGACATTAATGAGTCCAGCTAAAGCATTTGCGCCGTATAAAGTCCCTTGTGGTCCTCTTAAAATTTCTATCTGATCTATATCAAAAATTGAAGCTGCTAAACCTATTCCTGTCATATCAATACCATCAACCAGGATTCCAACCGAGTAGTTAACAGGATCTCGGAATTCGCTTCTCTCTCCAATACCGCGGATCTGAATGAATTTAGCTCTTGAGGCCCCTTTGGAATAATTAACGTTAGGAGCCAAATATAAGATATCTTCCAAATGATTGGCATGGGAATAGTTTATTTCTTCATTCCCAATGATAGTTATACTATTAGGCAATTTAAGGAGGTTGCTTTCTATCAACTTCGCTTTAACAACAATTTCTTCTATTTCAAGCCCAGAAAGACCTGTGCTGAGAATTACAAAAAAGATAAAAATTGTCTTTTTAATAAATTGATACACATTACGCTCCTTTTTTAGGAGATCTGATTAATGAGGGGCTGTAGTAAAGAACATCCTATTCCTACGCCGGCATTAACCGGATCAGGTTCAAAGGGTCAGAATTATCCTCTCAGCCATACGGCACCCCTCGGACTCTTGTAGGTATAGATAAAAACTGTTTTTATATCAAGAAAATTAATCTTGAAATGGATCTTTTACTAAAATAGTATCTTCTCTTTCCGGGCTAGTAGATAAGAGAGAAACGGTTGTTCCTATTAATTCCTCCAACCTCTTTACATACTTAATTGCTTCAGCCGGTAAATCATTCCAAAAACGAGCGCCTTGGGTTGAATCCTTCCAACCCTCTAATTCTTCAAATATCGGTTTAACTATGAATTGTTCATCAGTTGAGGTAGGAAAATAATCTATTGTCTTGCCATCTAATTCGTAGCCTACACAAATTTTAATTTTTTCAAAACCATCTAAAACATCTAGTTTTGTCAATGCAATACCATCTATCCCAGCAGTTTGCACAGCATGTTTAACTATTATTGAGTCAAACCACCCACAACGTCTCTTTCTTCCTGTTACCGTTCCAAATTCACGCCCCCTCTCTCCGAGATCATTTCCTATTTCATTATCTTGCTCAGATGGAAATGGGCCTTCTCCTACGCGTGTTGTATATGCTTTCGTTATACCCAGTACATAATTTAACGCCTTTATTCCTTGGCCAGAACCTGCAGCGGCGGCGGCGGCAATTGTATTTGATGAAGTCACATAGGGGTAAGTCCCATGATCAATATCTAATAATACTCCTTGGGCACCTTCATATAATATCTTCTTACCACTTATTCTCGCTTCACTCAAAATTTGTTGGATGCGAGCTTTAAAAGGTAAGATTACTTCAGAAATATTAATTAAATCATTATATATTTCATCAGTATCAATTTCTTGTTCGTACATTCCTCTTAAAATAATATTGTGATGATCGACCAACTTTTCTAATTTTTTTCGTAAACCCGAAGGATTAGCTAAGTCAACAACTCTTATCGCTCTTCTTCCAACTTTATCTTCGTAAGCAGGCCCAATACCTCTCTTTGTGGTTCCTATTTTTGAATGATTATCACTTCTATTCTCTCTCAATATATCGAGATTACGATGCAAAGGTAAAATTAGCGCCGCATTTTCAGCAATTTTTAGATTATCTGAATTAATATTGACATCTAACTTTCTTAGTCTTTTTAACTCATCAGAAAATGCCCATGGGTCAACAACAACTCCATTCCCTATGATTGAAAGTTTTCCTTCTCGTACAACTCCAGATGGAAATAAAGAAAGTTTATATACTTTTCCGTCTACAACCAAGGTGTGACCTGCGTTATGACCTCCTTGAAACCTAACAATGACGTCAGCTCTACTTGATAACCAATCAACGATTTTTCCTTTTCCTTCATCGCCCCATTGAGAACCTATCACCACTACATTAGCCAAATAATTTTCCTTTCTACCTATATAATATTAAATTCTAGACTTACTACTGAAACAATAGAATCAAGTTTATTGACATTTTTAATTACTTTTTCACTTATTGGGCTATCAACTCCAATTAATGCCATAGCATCTTTCAAAGGTGCATTTCTGCCTAAGTTAAAACTAGCAATATTAATATTATCTTCTCCAAGAATTGTTCCTAAATGACCTATTAAACCAGGAACATCTTTATTAGTAACATATAGCATATTTTTAACCAATTCAGATTCTAAATTAATCCCATTAATCTGAACTATCCTCGGATTACCATCTGAAAAAACTGTTCCACCTATAGAAAAATTATTTTTTCCTGACATTACATAAATCCGAATGTAACTTTCATAAGCACTTGATGCTTCTTTCTTTGTCTCGGTAATAGCAATTCCCTTTTCCCTGGCAATAGCCGGGGCACTTACCATATTGATATCGGGTAATGATGGACTAAGAATACCAGAGACGGCAGCAGCAGTTATGGGTGCACAATTGTAACCAGAAATATCCCCAACATAATCAATACCAATTTGATCAAAATCAGAAAGCATAAATTGCCCGGCAAATGATCCTAAATGTTCTGCAAGTTTCACAAAAGGACTTAGCACCGGTGCCTCATCTGCGCTTATTGAAGGCATATTAATAGCATTAGAAACCGCACCCTCTAAAATGTAATCTGACATCTGCTCAGCAATTTGAATAGCGACATTTTCCTGAGCTTCTAAAGTAGAAGCACCCAAATGAGGAGTACATATTACTTTTTTATTTCCGAAGAACACACTCTCTGTTGCTGGCTCTACGTCAAAAACGTCAATTGCCGCACCGTCTACTTTACCAGAATCCAGAGCCTCTATGAGATCCTGCTCATTAATTAGACCACCCCTAGCACAATTAATAATTCTTACTCCATCTCTACATTTTGAAAGAGCCTCCCTGTTTATAATATTCTTCGTCTGTTCAGTTAAAGGAACGTGCAAAGTTATAATATCTGATTGTGACAACAATTCCTCAAACTCTACTTTTCTTATTCCTAAATTGTATGCTCTTTCTACAGTAAGAAATGGATCGTAAGCCAACACACGCATTTTTAAACCCTTTGCTCGATCCGCAACAATTGATCCAATATTTCCGCAACCAATTACCCCTAAAGCCTTTCCAGTTATTTCTGAACCTATATATTTAGATTTTTCCCAGTTACCTTCATGAGTAGATTTGTTCGCTTCAGGTAAATTTCTGACCAAAGCAAGTATAAGCGCTATAGCATGTTCTGCAGTAGTAATCGCATTGCCAAAAGGGGTGTTCATTACTACTATACCTTTCGCCGTTGCAAAGGGTATATCAATATTATCTACACCTATTCCTGCACGCCCTATAACCTTAAGATTTTTTGCTACCTTTAGAACTTTTTCCGAAATTTTTGTTGAGGACCTCACGGCAATTGCTTCATAATTGTTAATAATCTTTACTAATTCCTCTTTATCTAATCCGGTAATAACATCAACCTGCAAACCTTTATCAATAAAGATTTTCTCAGCTTTTTCGCTCATTTTATCTGCTATCAAAACCTTTACCATAATTGTCTCCGTTTACTAATATTTGTTATTTTCTAAACAAGTCAAATATGCCCAATCTAGCCATGGCATAAGAAGTTCAACATCTTCATGTTCTATAGTTGCTCCAGTCCAAATTCTCAATCCTGGAGGAGCTTCTCGATGGCTTACAATATCGTACGCTACTTCTTCATTAGCTAGTAAAGAGCCTATATCTTTTGCCAGATTTCTCAGAGAATCTTCTTCCATATTTTTTGCTTCTAAAAATTTTAAGCACACAGATGTATTAGATCTAAAATCAGGATTCTCACACAAGAAATCAATCCAAGAAGTTCTATTTACCCAATCATTAATAATTTCTGCGTTATTGTTGGCCTTTTTCATTAAACCTCTAAATCCACCTAAATCTTCTGCCCACCTAAGTACGTCTAAATAATCTTCTAGGCAAAGCATTGAAGGAGTATTTATGGTTTCTCCTTTAAAAATACCTTCAATAATTTTTTGAGATTTGGTTAATCTAAAAATCTTAGGGACTGGCCATGATGGAACATAATTTTCTAAACGACCTAAAGCTCTTGGGCTTAAAATAAGCATTCCATGAGCTGCTTCTCCACCAAGAACTTTTTGCCAGCTAAAAGTAGTTGCATCAAGCTTATCCCAATCTAAATCCTGAGCAAAAATCGCTGAAGTAGCATCGCAGATTGTTAATCCATTTCTTTTTTCTGGTATCCAGTCTCCATTGGGAATTCTCACACCTGAAGTTGTTCCATTCCAAGTAAATAAAACATCATTCTCAAAATTCACTTTTTCTAGATTTGGTAAGAGCCCGAAATCAGCATCATGAAAAACACTAGCTTCAATCTTTAACTGCTCTTGGATGTCTTTTTTCCATGCCTTCCCAAATACTTCCCAAGATAGAACATCAACAGGTCTTGAACCAAGAAGATTCCACATCGCCATTTCTACCGCCCCTGTATCTGAGGCAGGAACTATTGCTACCTTATAATCTTGAGGTATTTCTAGAAGCGATATTGTTTTATTAATAGCTTGTTGAAGTTTTTCTTTGCCTTCTTTTGATCGATGGCTCCTTCCTAGAAGAGCTCCATTTAAATCTTTAAGTTGCCACCCAGGTCTCTTTGAACATGGTCCAGATGAGAAATTCAAGCGCAAAGGCTTATTTTTAGGTTTTTCTATCATTTTCTATCCTTACAGATAGTTGCCCCTCGTTGGGGAGGGGTGTCCCATCGCTGAGATATAACTTATCTATTAAATAGTCAATGAAATATTAAAATGATTGGTTTCTAGAATTAATTGTATTTAGAAAAATGCTCTTTTATTCTAAAACTTATTTCTCCTAAAATGTCGGAATTTAGATCACTATCCTCACTCTCAATCATAACTCTAACAATTGGCTCTGTCCCACTTTTCCTTATAATAATCCTGCCCTTTTTACCTAATTTATCCTTTTTTTCTTCTATCAATTTGTTAATTAGGGGATCATCCAATGAATCTGATGAGTTACACTGAATGCTATTATGCGCCTGATGATAAAGGGGAAATAAATTAGTTAATTCACTTATTGATTTCTTTTCTTCACATATAGAAGCTAGAACTTGCAACGACGCAATAATTGCATCCCCAGTTGTGCAGAAATTGTTGATAATTATATGTCCTGATGGTTCTCCCCCTAAAGTCACACCTTGTTTTCTCATTTCCTCCACAACATGTCTGTCGCCGACTTTAGATCTAATTAAATTTATACCGATTTCAGATAGATATTCTTCAAGGCCCTTATTAGACATAATTGTCCCTACAATACTATTTGACTGTAGCATATTCTTATCTTTTAAATTCTTAGCTATCATAGCTAAAAGATGATCTCCATTAACTTCGTGACCATTTTCATCTATAATCACCAATCTGTCTGCATCTCCATCAAATGATATTCCTAGATCTGCTTTCTCATTAACAACTTTTTCTCTTATTGTTTCTGTATTAGTTGTTCCACAATTCAGATTGATATTTCTACCATTGGGTTGGTCACCTATCACTATGATATCGGCTCCAAGTTCCCAGAAAATCTTTGGAGCAACTTTATATGCAGCACCGTTAGCACAATCTATAACAATTTTAAGATGGTCTAATCTCATCATATTAGGAAAAGTAGCTTTCGAAAACTCCAAATACCTTGAAATAGCATCATCTACTCGTTTAGCTATACCTATATTTCCAGCTTTCGGTAAATCTTTGATTTTTATAGAATTCATCAAATCTTCAATTTCTGATTGTTTGTTATCAGATAACTTATACCCATCAGGACCGAATAGCTTAAATCCATTATCTTCAAAAGTGTTGTGAGAGGCTGTTATCATAACTCCAAGATCAGCTCTCAAGGCTTTTGTAAGAAAAGCGACTGCAGGAGTAGGTATAGGGCCACAAAGGAACACATCCATACCTGAAGATGTAAAACCTGATTCAAGGGCAGATTCAAGCATATAACCTGAGACTCTTGTATCCTTTCCAATCACAACTCTATGCTTATGATTTCCTCTAGTAAAAACCTTTCCGGCAGCTAGCCCTAATTTTAACGCAATTTCGGAATTTAATATCTCGCTGTTTACAGTACCACGTATTCCATCTGTACCAAAAAATTTCTTAACCATAACTATTCCAAGAAGGTTTTAGGCGCCTTGCAAACCTGGTTTTGAACTTGATTTCTTTCTTTTTCCTGCTTTAGGAACTGATCCAGTAACACTTGATTCACTATCTTCTGAAGGTTCTTCACGATTTGGTTTGACGCCCTCGAGGAGGCTGTTAATTTCATCTCCGGTTAAGGTCTCATATTCGATTAAACCATTAGCGATTAAGTCCAAATATTTTCTTTTTTCAGTGATAATTTTTTCTGCAATCTTATAGGATTTATCTATGATCGCTTTAACTTCATTATCTACTAATTTTTGAGTTTCTTCAGACATATTTTGTGTTCTAGCTACAGAATGACCGAGAAAAACTTCTTCTTCATTATCACCATATGCTAAAGGTCCGAGTTTTTCAGACATACCATATTTCATTACCATTGCTCTAGCTATCTCAGTTGCTTGTTTAATGTCAGAAGAGGCTCCAGAAGTGACTTTATCGTATCCAAAAACCAATTCTTCAGCAATTCTTCCACCCATAGCAACTGAGAGATTACCATACATTTTTTCTCTCGTTATTGATATTTGATCTCTCTCTGGCAATCTCAATACCATTCCTAATGCTCTTCCTCTTGGAATTATTGTTGCCTTATGAATTGGATCAGAAGAATCAATGTTCAGAGAGACTAATGCATGACCAGCTTCGTGATATGCTGTCAATCTCTTCTCTTCGTCTGTCATCACCATTGAGCGTCTTTCAGGTCCCATCATTACTTTATCTTTGGAATCATCAAATTCAGCATTTGTTACAAGTTTTTTACTTCTTCTTGCTGCTAAAAGAGCTGCTTCATTTACTATATTAGCCAAATCGGCACCAGAAAAACCAGGAGTTCCTCTAGCGACTGCACGTAAGTCAACATCCGGAGCCATCGGGACTTTTCTAGTATGAATTTTCAATATTTTTTCTCGACCAATAATATCCGGATTTGGGACAACAACCTGTCTATCAAATCTGCCTGGTCTTAATAACGCTGGATCAAGAACATCAGGTCTATTTGTTGCAGCTATTAAGATTACTCCATCATTAGTTTCA
>PCCF01000015.1 GCA_002731945.1 Rhodobiaceae bacterium
CTGATTCAATAATGATTTTTCCATCTTCACTAATAACTGGAGACTTGCCTAATGGATGAATTTTTTTAAGAGTTTCCGGTGCCAAATTAGTTATCTTATCTCTTGAGTAACTTTTTATTTCATAGGGGGCATTTAATTCTTCTAATAGCCACAAAATTCTTTGTGATCTAGAGTTATTTAAGTGATGAACAGTTATCATATTTTTATCTCCATTTTTTACCCAACTTAACTATATCAAGAAAATAAAAGATGTCCCTTTTTTGTGGACTATTTTTTGACCTATAGACTGGACTTTATCCATTATAAAAAAACAAAGAATGTAAGTTTTCTGTCATTTTATTACACTAAAACTGGTAGCCCTCTATCGTATAATCAGATAGATACAGACATTTTCCCAATCAACCCAACTGCTAAGACTAAAGTTAAGATTGTTTTTTTCATATTATTCTTCTGATGACTGTTTAACTCGAATGGAGTTATTACCCACTTTACTACCATGAAGTGCATTTATGGCACTCTCCCCTTCATGGTCGAGAGCCATTTCAACAAAACCAAAACCCTTTGAGATACCAGTATCTTTATCAATAACTAAGTTGCAAGATTTTATATCCCCAATTTTTTTAAATAACAAAGCCAATGACTGTTCATCAAAATTACGAGGTAAGTTAAGTACAATGAGTTTCATATTATTTTTCCTAATTAATTAACAATACCTAACTTCACTTGAAAAAGAATGCGGTTTTTTTGTCATTTTATTACACTAAAATTGGTAAAGCAGTTGGGATATTGAAACAGAAAAGTTTAGTTAGGGTTTAAAAGTTTTAAGTATGATGTCGTGCTTCTATTTTTTTGTTCTTTTCTCGAAGGTGTCTCAAGTGAGAGAATTCTCTTTTGGTTAGTTCATCTCTGAGTGCTTTTGTGTCTTTTCTTTTTCTTCTTGCTATTGAAGATATGAACATTCTATGCTTCCTAGTTTCCATTCGCCAGTCCAATAGGATGCAGGTTTTCTACATGTTGGTAAATTGTAAAAACCTCCTACACCAGATTATCACAACCCACAAAACTTTCAAGAGTTGGATGGTTTCAAAGAGATTGAAACTTATATAGGTTATCATAATTACTTGAAAAAAAATCTTTAAGAAAAACACATCCAACCCCTATCATGCTAATCAGGAGGTTAGTGTATTTGTTGAGTAGCTTATATATTTAGTTTACCATTATCTTTAATAAGGAAATTAAAATTAATGTATTTTTATGTTGGGTAGATAATAGTATGGTTTGGATTCCTGAATTAGAAGGAATAAATAAAACTAGAAACGAACACTATTTTAGGGTTCAAGTCCCTCACTCAACACCATCCTTTTTTGGAGAATAATGTATGAAAACATTTGAGAATAAAGTTGCAGTAATAACTGGCGCTGGTTCAGGAATGGGAAAATATTTGGCTATAAATTTAGCTAAAGCAGGCTCTTCTGTAGCAATATGCGATGTGAATAAAGATACTCTAAAAGAAACAGAAGATATTTTAAGAAATTATAATGTTCCGTCTAGCTCTTATGTCATTGATGTAAGTGATAAGGAAGAAATTAATTTTCTTGCAGAAAAAGTAATTGAAAAATATGGAAGAGTAGATTTGGTGTTTAATAATGCCGGTGTCGCGGCTCCCTCTAGTTTTGTTGAAATGTCTGAGAAAGATTGGAACTGGTGTAATGACATCAATTACAGCGCAGTTATAAATAGCTCTCGAGCATTTTTACCACATCTTTTGAAG
Organism: Rhodobiaceae bacterium; assembly: GCA_002731945.1. Lineage (GTDB taxonomy): Bacteria > Pseudomonadota > Alphaproteobacteria > MED-G09 > MED-G09. The sequence continues at coordinate 1,772 of PCCF01000015.1, forward strand.
AATAAAGAATCTGCACTGATTAACACTTCTTCTATCTATGGAATTATCACTACACCTAATAATACAGTTTACCACGCATCAAAATTTGCAGTTCGCGGGTTCACAGAAAGTTTGATGAAAGAAATGCACGATACACCAGTACAAGTTCACTGCGTTTATCCTGGTCATATTGGAACAAATATTGTTTCCAATGCTAGATTTAACGAAGAAGGTGAAGGTATCCTTGGTATTGATGGAAAACCAGCTAAGGACCGCGAAGGAAATCTCCTTACAGCAAGTCAAATTGGAGAAACATTTAGAGAAGGAGGAATGGATCCTGACCATGCTGCAAAAATTATTCTAAAGGGTGTTAAGAAAGACAAAAAACGTATCTTTGTGGGATTGGATGCTAAATTGATGGAGACCGCACAAAGGATAGCTCCGCAACATTATCTAAAGATTATCCCGTTTATACTTTTTTTAACACTACCCTTTTATATTAAAAGGATTATGAGAGCTAACAAAGCAAGAAAGAATTTAAGCGCTAAGTAAACCTTCTAGTCTTTCACTAATAATACCTTCTGCTTCTTTCATAATTTGATCGATTAATTCTTTACACGTCGGAATATCATGAATGAGACCGGCAACCATACCGCAACTCCAGGCTGCTGCTTCTAGATCCCCGTCACGCAGAACACGTTCAGATCCCGCGACCAGAGGTCTAATTTCTTTTAACAATTCGTTAGGATCACCACTGCTGCCATGAGAATCCTCTATCTGCATAATTTGTTCAACAGCGCTATTCATTAATACTCTCTCAGTGTTTCTTAAAGAACGCATGACTAATTTTGTTTCCAGTTCGGAAGCCTCAACTAATCTTTCTTTAACATTTTGATGAACTGGCGCTTCTTTGGTCGCAATAAATCTTGTACCCATATTAATTCCTTCAGCACCAAAAGCTAATGCAGATACTAGACTTCTTGCGTTAGCCATACCGCCCGAAGCAACAAAAGGTATCTTTAATTCTTCAGCTGCACGAGGTAATAAAATTCCATTAGGAATGTCGTCTTCCCCAGGATGACCTCCACACTCAAAACCATCAACACTGACTGCATCACAACCTATACTTTCTGCTTTCAAAGAATGTCTGACAGAAGTACATTTATGAATAATTTTGATATCGGCTGCCTTCATCTGTTCCATATATTTCTCAGGATTTCTTCCTGCGGTTTCAACTATATTAATTCCTCCCTGGATAATCGCATCAATATATTCATCATAAGGAGGGTCTTTAAAAGAAGGTATAAAAGTCAGGTTTACTCCAAATGGCTTATCTGTCATTTCATGACACCTTGCAATCTCTTTTGCAAGATCCTCAGGAGTGGGTTGAGTTAATGCCGTAATAATTCCAAGTCCACCGGCATTCGATACAGCCGCAACCAGTTCAGCGAAACCAACGAAATGCATCCCTCCCTGTATTATTGGATGTTCAATATTAAACAATTCTGTTATACGAGTTTTCATTTTTCAGCCTCTTTTTTTTAAAATAACGACGTAAGATTTTTATCTTCTGTATTTAATAATTGATCAACCCATTTATGGAATCTTCGTCCGCCCCCTTCATTTCTACCAAATTTGACACTCTTGATCATTCCTGTTTTAAGGCTTTTTTGTAAATTTATACCAGTTTTATAATCTTCAATTTCCACAACATACTTTAAAAGTTTGAACTGTTCATGTGCTTCTTTAGCTTGCTTTTTATTTGGTTTTTTTTCCATTAGATAATATTGATGAGTGATTGAATCTTCGGGTTTATCTCCTGGAAAAAGCTGGGAAAGCATAATACTTCTTCCCCCACCTGTAAAAGATGCTATTGAAATATGTGGAAAGATAGTCCATACACCTGCCATTAAGACACTCATAGGCCATTCTTCGAAAGGTTTGTCAAAATAATCCTTTTCAGAAGGTAACCCTTCTGGTTCAAAATTATCTTGTTGAGGAAGTCTATACGGGGAAATAACTTTCTGATGCGGGCCCCAATTATAATACATAGCGCGATTAGAAAAATTATCTCCGAAGGTATCTTTGTGAAGAACAGGGATATGATACAAGTCTAAATAACCATCATAGGCAACCTTCCAGTTTGGCCCTTTCAAGGTTCTATAATTAAAAATGTGCCAATTTTCGAGGCCGAAATTCGATAACATCTTATCATAACCAGATAAGAAACTATCTATATTTAGATCTGAGTTAGGGTTTAATGTAACCCAAATTATGCCTGCCTTTTCACTAGCAGGCAAAGATATTAAATCTAAGCATAGCTTATCCGCATCACCAAAATCCTTTGGGGTAGCTATACCCCGTAACGATCCATCATCATTAAAAGTCCAACCATGGTATGGGCATGAGAAATATGTCGAGTTTCCTAAACCTACCTCTTTAAGTTGGGCACCTCTATGCGGGCAAGCGTTAAGAAACGCTCTAACTTCTCCCTTGTTGTCTCTTGTTATTACAACTGGAACACCAACTACTTCTATAGCCTTATAGTCTCCTATATTAGGAATCTCAGCTGAAAGACCCAAAACTAAGGGAACTCTTTTAAAAATTAAATCCACTTCTTGTTGCCATCGATCCCTGTCGAAATAGTTCTTCGCGGGAACTTCAAATATACCATCCTCCAATTCAATAGTCCCATTTAGAGAATGTTCTTTGTTAATTCTAGCAATTTCTATAAGTTTTTCTCTACTCATAAAATCTCCGTTAGATACAAGTAAGCATAAAAAAAGAAACTTTTAAAGAAAGTTATTATGCTCTTTTGATTGTTAATCCTCCGTCCACAGGTAAGATAGCTCCGTTAATAAAGGAAGAAGCAGGTAAACAAAGGCTCAATGTTGCATGAGCAACCTCTTCAGGATCTCCATATCTTTTTAAGGGAACTCGTCTCCTTGCATAAATTTCTTTATCGTTTTGAGGAATGTTTTTAGTCATAGAAGTGTTAATTGGTCCAGGACAGATACAATTAACCGTTATACCTTTCGATCCTAATTCCACTGCCAATGAACGAGTTAAACCAATGACACCATGTTTTGCTGAAGTATAAGGCGATATTCTAGGTGTTGCCCCCAATCCTTCTGTAGAAGATATATTAACAATTCGTCCCGAATCGGATTGTAAAAGATAGGGAAGCGATTCCCTTATTAAAATTACCTGTCCTTTCAAAAGAACTTCAAATGTTTTGTCCCAGTATTTCTCATAATCTTCATCATCAATCTCTACACGACTAGAGATACCAGCATTATTAATAAGAACATCTAAACTTTTGTGTTGTTTAATAATTGTATCTATGCATTTCTTAATACTATCTTTGTCAGAAACGTCTAATTGGATCCCATAGGCAGTATTTCCACAATCATTAATCTCTTTAACTACCTCGTTCACACCTTCTTCGTTGATATCAGTAACAATAACAATTGATCCTTCATCAGAAAAAAGATGAGCTGTAGCTCTTCCCATTCCACTTGCAGCACCAGTTATTAGAACTACTTTTCCTTCAACAGACCTAGAAAGTTTGGATAATTTTGTCATTTTTTTCCTATTTTATCTACAAGTTTTATCATTAACAAAAGAATACCTATTGCCACTAAAAAACCAACAATAGCCATTAAAAATCCCATAAATCAGAACCTTTTTATTTTAATTTTCAGCAAATTCTAGAATCTCCATTACATCTTCAGGTCGTTTTATAGGTTTTGGATTTGACAGAACAGTTGGATGTTTTAGGGCATAGTCTACAATCTTTTCCCATTTATCTCTTTTTATTCCTACTTCATCCAACGTACTGGGAAGCCCCAAATCATTTACCAATTCCTTCACAGCCTTCCATGCTTTTAATTTAGGTCTTCCTAAGGCGTCAGAAATAATCTTATGTTGTTCTTCTTGATATGACTCATTCCACTTAAGAACCGCTGGTAACATCACACAAGAAGTATGTCCGTGAGGAACGCCTCCTATCGAACCCAAAAGATAGCCTATTCCGTGACTAGCTCCCATAGTAGTGTTCCCTAAATTTTTTGCAACTATCCAAACTGCTTTTTGCGAAAGCGATCTAGATTCTATATTTCCTGGATCTCGATAAGTATCACGTAAAGACTTGGCAAACAATTTGAGGGAATATAGGCAAGTAGGTGGAATTAAAGGGTTATCAGAACCTGAACAAAAGCCTTCTATGGCATGATCCACAGATCTAATAGCAGTTGATAACCATAACCATTGCGGTGTATGAATTGTGATATTTGGATCTAGCACTACTGTTTGAGGGCATAAATCATCACCAATATATCTTTCCTTGAGTTGCTTATCCGTATCCATTGCCCCTCCAATATTGGAGTATTCCCCGCCAGATAAAGTAGTAGGAACCGCTATTTGTCGAATTTTTGAATTCACATTTTTATGTTTTTTATGAGCAATTTTTCTTAATTCTTCAATCGTTTCTATTCCCAAAGTTATACATAATTGCACTACTTTAACCGTATCAATCGGTGTTCCGCCCCCAATAGTGACTATGATGTCTGGATCTTTGCTTTTGACTTCTTTAACACATTCAATAACATTTTCTTGCGGGGAATGTGGTAGACAACGATCAAATAAACCTACGAACTTTTTTCCTAAGGATTTTATTATTTTATTTATTTCTTCGGTTTCTTTGGAAAGAGTGGAAGATGAGACTACAAAGACTCTCTTAAGGTCCCTTTGTTCTACTTCTTTTAAAACAACCTCCGCGGCAGGAGAATCCCAATAAACTCTCTCTAAAGGTGTATATCTATAAGTATTAGCCATTCTCTCATTTATCAGAAATAAATTTACCTATTGATTCCAATGCTTCATTTGCCTCCGGTAGGAAGGGAGCAAAGCCCTGAAAAACATGAATCATATCTTCATAAATTTGAATTTCTACATTACAGCCTTCTTCTTTTGCTTTTTCTGATAACTTTTTAGAATCGTCTAAAAGAACCTCTCTAGTCCCCACCTGAATCAACATTGGGGGAAATTCTTTAAAGCTCCCATAAAGAGGTGAAGCATAAGGATTCAATCTATCCTCTTCACTCCCAACATAAACACTAGAAAACCAAGCTATTCCATCTTGAGAAACAAAAGGGTCAAGATCTTTATTTTCTTCGTATGATTTTGAAACGGGATCCATTTCTACCCATGGAGATATTGGCATAATGGCGTTTGGTAGTTTATCCCCATCATCCTTCAGGGCTAAAGTGGTCGATACAGCTAAACCTCCACCTGCAGAATCTCCAGATATAAAGGATTTGGAACATTCTGATTCCCCATCTGGTCCATTTTTTAACATCCACTTGAAAGCTGTTTTTGCATCTTCTACAGCCGCCGGAAATTGATCTTCTGGTGATAATCGGTAATCTATTAGCAGAACGGATGCTCCTGTCGCCTTTGACAAATGGCTAGCTAAGGGCAAATAACCTCTTAGAGACCCTATCACATAACCTCCCCCATGAAGATAGAGGATGCGTTTTTTTGGATCCGAACCTTCTGTTGTTACCCATTGTGAATAAACCCCATCAGCACTAACAGGAACAACCTCGCCACAACATTTTATCGATTCATCCGCTGCAAAATAATCATCCATGACATATCTAAAATGCTTCATTCCTATTCTTTCATCCTCAATTGAATAGAATCGTTCGACTGTTTTTTTCATATATTTAATAACAATACTATTTTGTTCTGAACTCATAACTACCTCCTTAAATTATAGCCCCATGCCACCGTCAACCGTGATCATTTGTCCGGTAACATAACTAGACTCATTGCTGCATAAAAAACACGCTACTTGCCCCATATCCTCTGGGGTACCCCATCGTCCTAGAGGTATTCTTTTGAGTGAATCCTCATATCTTTTTTCGTTCTTATAAGTAACCTCTGTTAATTTTGTAGCTACAAACCCTGGAGCAATGCCATTTACTCTTATATCGTCTGTCGCCCAAGCGTCCGCGAGCGTTCTAATTAATGTCAATAGACCTCCTTTTGATGCAGAGTATGCTGGATTACCTTTAACAGCTTTATAGCTCGCTCCTGAGCCTATTATTACGATCGAACCTTTCTTCTTAGATAAAGTTTTGTGAAAGTAAGTGCACGAAGCCATTATTGAATTTAAGTTTAAATCCACAACTCTTTTAAAAGTATCCATTTCGAATTCTTTTCTCTTGTATGCCACAATTCCTTGTGAACAAATTAAAGCATCTAAGCTATCGAAGGGCAGTGATAATTCTTCAATATTATTATAATTGGATAAATCTAGAGTCCTATAATGGCAACTCTTAATAACTTCATCAAGATCCTCGTCATACTGATCAATGGAGTCCTTTGTTCCAGTAATACATACATTTGCTCCTTTTTCAGAAAAACATTTAGCAATACCCCTGCCTATCCCGCTACTGCCACCGATCACAAGTATATTTTTTGTATCAAAATTCATATCTTAATCTACGCAGAATATCCTCCATCAACAGGTAATGATTGACCGTTAATATAACCTGCATTCTCAGAAGCAAGAAAAACTACCGCATTAAATAATTCATCCGGAGTTCCTGACCTACCTAAAGGGATCAATTTTAAGAATTCATTAGCAACATCCCCAGATGAATCAATTTCTTCTTTTTGTTTTTCTGAAAGTAAATCAATTTGTCCGACAGCAACACAATTAACCCTAATTCCATTATGCCCCTCCTCTCTTGCAACTGCAGCACATAAATGCTTAACAACTGTTTTAGGTATAGAGGATAAACCAGCAGTATTAGTATATCTATGAACAGCTGTTGTAGTAAGGGTCGTAATTGAACCTCCTCCTCCATCCTTAAGTATTGGAACTATTGATTTCAAGATATGATAAAAACCATTAATATCTGTATCTAACGTCTTATAAACATCATCAGGATTAGAATCCATAATTGGAGCTAAATTAAAGAAAGGGCCTGTTGCATTAATAACGGAATGAATTCTACCAAATGTTTCTTTTGCTAAATTCGAAAAATCTTCAACTGCAGATTGATTAAGTAAATTAACACTTTCTGAGTATACCTTCTTGCAGTTACCCTCTACAATTATTGTTGTTTTCTCAGCAGATTCTTTATTATTCAAAAAAGTAAAAGCAATATCAGTTCCGCTTTTACTTAGAAGATCAACTATCCCTGAACCAAGAGCTCCTGAACCTCCAAAAACTATGGCGGCGCCTTCTGGAAATCTATAATTTGTCATACAAGTTCTCGTTTCAATTATTATAATCTACGCTGAATATCCGCCGTCGACTGGTAAAGACTGTCCACTGATGTATCCCGCGTTCTCTGATGCCAAAAAAACTACTGTATCAAACAATTCGTCAGGTGCTCCAGCTCTACCTAAGGGTACTTGTTGCATCCATTGATCCAATATTCCTCCAGGAGGGGAGTCTATTTCTTGAGAAAGACCAACTGCAATCAATCCTACGGCAACACAATTAGCTCTTATTCCATTGTGACCCTCTTCTCTAGAAATAGCTGTACATAGATGCTGTACTCCGGCTTTTGGTATTGAGGATAGTCCATCGGTGCTTATGTATTTATGAATAGCTGCGGTTGTAAGAGCTGTAATTGATCCGCCTCCGCCATCCCTAAGGATCGGAACTACTGACCTTAGAACATGATAGAAGCCCTTAATATCAGTATCTATCGTAGCATAGAAATCTTCAGGTTTTGCGTCCAAAACGGGCATAATGTGAAGAAATGGGCCAGTCGCAAAAATAACTGAGTGAATTTTTCCAAATTTTTCTTTTGCTGAATTAGAAAAATTCTCAACGGCGGCAACATCCAAAAGATCAACGCTTTCGATATAACCTTTCTTGCCATTATCTTCTATTGTTTTGAGATTTGTTTCGGCGGCTTCTTTATTTTTGAGATAAGTAAGAGCAACATCAGTTCCATTTTTACTTAACAAGTCAACAATACCCGTGCCGAGACCTCCTGAACCTCCAAAAACTATGGCGGCGCCTTCTGGAAATCTATAATTTGTCATTTAAGTCCTCCATTTTTATAATTTTAACAATCAAAGCATAAAGTTACTAAGCTTAAAAGATTTTTTTCTTATCATTCTACAATTAATTTATTTGGATAATTGCCGAAAGCTTCTAATAAAACGGTCTTTACGCCTTCGGCGGCCTGCGCTTTAGTCATGGCATCCTCAGAAGCTGCATTACCTCCTTTTATCCTGTTTTCAATTCCCTTTAGGATACAAAAAAGCTTAGTTAATGAGTATAGGCAAGAAAGATTAAGCAACTCTATATTGACGCTTTCCCCTAAAGCTTCCTCGTACCAAGTTAAGAATTTTTGAGCAGAGGGTAAATTGCTTTGATGCCATTCTCCCCCCAAGCCATATAAAGTATCTTTTGGTATTAACCAATTTATCATTTGAAAGCTCAAATCGGCCTCCGGCTCTCCAAAAGATGATAGTTCCCAATCCAAAATGGCTTTACACTCCATATCGTTGCCAACAACAATATTGTCTAACTTGTAATCACCATGAAGAAGTGAAATCTTAGAATCATCAGGAAGATTCTTGCTAACAAAGCTATAAATTTCTTCTATTTCAGCATCTTTTTCTTTCTCTTCAGAAAAAATCTGATTGTACCAAACACCTAGATTTCTTTTCATAAATCCGGGATTTTTTTTAAAATCGATACCTAATTCTTCAATATTAAAACTATGCAGACAGCCAAGAGATTTGGCCAGACTTTTATATATTGTGGACTTTGATTTTTTTTCTACTCCAATAAGAAAGGGATCTTCATAAATGCTCCCTTCTACAAATTCCATTAAATAAAAATCACGACCTAAAATTGACTTTTCAGTACATAAGAAAATTGGCTCAGGAACAATAAAATTTTTTTCTTTAAGTGCGTTTAAAACGATAAATTCTCTATCAACCCTATGAGCACCTCTAACTAACTCACCGGGTGGTTGCATTCTTAGTACTTTTAAATTCGAATTATTATCTTGAATTACAAATGTTGGATTAGATTGACCTCTTCCAATTGGTTTTGGTAAAAAATTCTTATCAATATTTAAACCACTAAGATTTAAAAAATCTAAAATTTTAACGAAATCTTTTTTTTCAATATGCATAAGTAAAAGTTATAGCTGTTTCTGGTATTGTTTTTCTGCATTTGAGAACATTAATTCATATAGAGAATCAAACATCAATTTCATTTCGCCAGGAGCAACATCACGATCAATCCAATGACTGGATAAAGAAATATCTGTTTGAGTATCTGAAATACCCTTTAGAGTGACTGTCGCAATATAGTTCTTTACAGGTAAGCATGATTCATCAACAATTGAATAAACGAAAAATGAATCTGCATATTTAGCCTCTAAACGTTCAATAACTTTACCAGGAAAACGTTGTTTTTCTCCGAGCGTCAAGTGCCTTAATGATCCAACATCATTACTATTACATTCTACTTTATTAATAATTGGAGGAGGAAGAAGGCTTCCAACATCCTTAAATGCAACAAGTCTTTTCCAAAAGTAACTTTGAGGAACCTCAACAATCCTTTGAAGTTTTGTTGATGAAACTTGCATAATTTGAATTTCCTTAAAAAAATGGCACTTAAAAAAGAATAAAGAAAAAATAGAAAAAGTCGAATATTTTGAATAACTTTCAATTTTGCAAGATCAAACTAACATGCTATATTAGTTAAATAGACCGATGCAAATCAGCTTTGTGTGAGTACGTATAAAGATGAAAAAGTAAGACATTTAATATTTTTTATGGAGATTCTGACATGCCTTTGAAAGTTGACTATGATGCTATTGTTGTCGGTGCTGGGTTTGCCGGTCTCGCTCTCATGCATTATTTAAAAGAAGTAGGTATTTCTGTGCAGGTGTTCGATAAAGCCACAGATATCGGTGGTACCTGGACCTGGAACCGTTATCCTGGAGCTGCCACTGATAGTGAAGGATACTACTATTGTTTGACTTTCTCCAAAGAAATTTTACAAGAGTGGTCATGGTCACGACGCTATCCAGGGTGGGAGGAGACACTTAAGTATCTACACTTCGTCGCAGACAAGTGTGACATGTGGCCTGACATTCAACTGAACACCGAGATAGTTAGTGCTGATTTTCAAAATGATACTGGCCTCTGGTTAATCAAAACTGGAGATGGGAAGCAATACACTTGTAAATATTTTATTAGTGCTATGGGAATGATCTCTGAACCTGTAATACCAAAGATCAAGGGGCTAAAAAAATTTAAAGGACCTAGCTTTCACTCCTCGCGTTGGCCGCAAGAGGGTCTAGATTACGCGGATAAGCGTGTTGGGATCATAGGGTGTGGCGCTACCACAGTTCAGATGCTGCCTGCCATGGCTCAAACGGCGAAGAATGTTACAGTGTTTCAGCGAACACCGAACTTTGTGCTACCGGCCATGCAAAGTCAGATGACTCCAGAATGGGAAAAAGAAATTAAAGATAATTATGATGAAATCATCGCCAAATGTCGTAATCATTCATTTGGTATGGCTTTTGATAGTCCAGTAGGCCGAAATGCAGTTGATACACCAGCTGAAGAGCGTCAGAAAATCTTCGAGGAGCATTGGAAAGGAAGTTTTCGCTGGGTCTTCGAAACATTCGATGATTTGTTGGTAGATCCTGCAGCTAATAAGATGGCCGCAGACTTTATTATCAGCAAGATGAAAGAGGTAGTAAAGGATCCAGAAGTCGCTGACATACTCACTCCAAAAGGCTACCCCTTGTTCGCCAAAAGACCTCCTTTGGAGCACGATCCTGGTTTTTACGAATCCTTCAATCGCGACAATGTCAAGTTGGTCGATATCAAAGACAGAGAGCCTATCGTCGAAATTACTGAAAACGGTGTTCGAACTACTCTTGATCATTACGAGTTTGATATCATTGTGCTTGCTACTGGCTTTCAGGCATACACTGGTGCTTTGGAAGCTTTTGATATCAGAGGTGTAAGTGGGACTACAATCAGAGATAAATGGGAAGTCGAATCGAAATCTATTATGGGTGTGTGCATTGCTGATTATCCTAATCTGTTTACCATTACGGGTCCGCAGGCACCATTTGCCAACCTTCCGACATCTATCCAACAGAATGCTTTATGGATTTCAGATTGTATAAAGAAGATGGAAAGCGAAGGTTACGATCTATGCCATCCACTGCCGGAGGCTGAAGATGAGTGGTCAGCACATGTGGCGGAAATCCACCGACAGACATTAATGGATGTGGGTGATAAAGTTCATTCCTGGATGATGGGTGCTAACATCGAAAACAAGAACGCAAGGGTTCTGGTTTATTTCGGTGGAGCAGGCGTATACTACGATAAATTAAGAGAGTCTGTAAATCAGGGCTTCCCTGAGCTCTCTTTCAGTTAGGCCTCTAGACTTGGACTATGAGGTCGTGATGATTTTATCTATTTTGTATTTTGATATTGATCTTCTATATTATCGAAAATAAGGTTGTATAAATTACTTAGTAATTCTGTAACCTCTTCCTCTCCAGCCTCTACAGGCTTAAAATGGCTGCACCAATTAACATCTGTTTCATTTTCTGAAACTTGTTCTAATGATACACATGAAACATAATTTACCATTGGAAGACAAGATTTATCAATTATTGAGTAGGTTAAAAAAGATCCTTCAATATATCCATCAAGTCTCTCGATTACCTCGCCGGGGTATGGGTCCTCAAGGTAAACATGTCTTACATCCCCAACTTTGTTTGAGAAGTTATCAGGCAATTTAACCTCAACAATATTATCGGGTAGAAGTGTTTTAATTGCGTCAAAAGCCCTTAATCTTGACCAAAAATATGATTTTGGAACTTTTACTATTCTATGTGCTTTAGCTTCAAAAGCCATATTTTACTCTGCAACAATAGACTCCATATTCCATTTCAATCTCCTTTTAGAAATTTTTAACTACGCTAGTAAAATGCTTAATTAAAAAAATTAAACCTAAAATGATTGAGTAATGTTAACTCCCCAAATTCTAGGTGCCCTTGCCATTGTATAAGACCAGGCAGCTCCAGCAAAGACATCGTATCCAACCATAAAGCCGTCTTCCTCGGTAATATTTTTAGCAAAAACAGCAATCACCGTATCATTAACTTCATAATTCATTGAAAGGTCAAAAATTGTTTGATCTTGGTTGAAAGTAGTTGGTGAATTTAATTGAGAAACATGATGCTCGCCTATAAAGTGAGCGCTAGCTCTAATATAAGCAAGACCAGGTCCAGCCTCCCATTCATAATTTAAACCCAGTGTCCAATTTAGTTCAGGTGCTCTTAAAGGTTCTAAATGTGTAAAATCTGACGCAGTCCCTGCCCCTGTTAAATCCGCAAAAAATTCATCATAGCTTGCATCTAAATAACCAACATTAAGGTCGATTGAGAAATTTTGATTTATAATTGCTTCTAGCTCTAATTCAATACCTCTAAAAGTTGCCTCAGCAACATTATCAGTAACTGTAGCACGTCCTATTGCTGCAAGAGTGTCTGGAATATCAACATCAAATTGTTTATCGTCATACTGCATATCAAAGACAGCTACATTAACTCGTAAAGTATTGTCCATAAGAGTTGATTTTATGCCTACTTCAATATTGGTTACTGTTTCAGGTTTATAAGGTCTTACCGCACTAAACTGATTTCCCCATCTACCATTAAAACCACCACTCCTGTAACCTTCAGAATAAGATGCATAGTAAAGGACGTTGTCACTTTGCTGATAACTTAGAGCAACTTTTGGTGTAAATTTTGTCCAACTCTTTTTTGCAAATGTATCTAATGCGCCACAGTCAGGAAACGGGCCACCACCTTGACAAGCACGAGAATTCTTTTCTTCATCAATATATCTCCCGCCAACAGTTAGTGTAAATTGTTCATTTATATCGTAATCAACTTCAAAGAACACAGCCATTGATTCGGTTTCCTGGTGAGTATAGGCGTAGATAGGAACTACTATCAATGGATCTAATCTTGGGACCGCTCCAAAGAGATCAAAGAAACCAATACGACTCTCCATGGGAATAGAATATTCGGAATCCCACTTGTAAAGACCTGCAACAAAATTAAACTTTCCGTCTAAATCGCTTGTTACACGTAGTTCATGACTATCTTGTTCGTATTCAGCCCTTCTATCTGTATGATAAAGGGTAAGGGGTGTACCATCCCAATCCTGATCTACTTCTTCATCTGTAGTTTTTCTTCCGAAAATGTAATCTAACTTATAATTTTCAGAGATATCCCACCGGACCTCTAATATTCCAGTTTTACTGGCAAAAAAGGCATCTCTTCTTTTTGGCTCATTATTATAGACAGCCCATCTGTTTCCACTTTGTGGGACACCAAGGCCGGGTGAACATTGCCCATAAGCAGCACACCACCAAGTTCCGGCACCACCCATGTTTAAAGTAGTATGTGCATCTTGATCTTGTTGTTCGTCAGTAAAAGTTAATTCAATTTCTATATTTTCGCTAAAAGCAAAAAGGGCATTCGCAGTAACTTGATAATATTCTTCTCTACCCAAGTCTTCTCCATTAACCATATTTGTCAAAAAACCTTCCTTTTGTTCACGATGAGTACCTGTTATCTTAAAAGCGGCAGTTTCATTACCAAAGTTAAACAAAGCATCTACTAGACTGGTATCATAATCACCATAACCAACTCTTATTTTTCCTCCAATTTCTCCTGTGGGGCGTGTCCTTGTTAAATTAATAACACCTGCAACGGTGTTTCTTCCAAANAATGTTCCTTGTGGACCTCTNAGTATTTCAACCNTTTCAAGATCAAACGTTTTCAACATNGCGCCGGAATTTGCTCCAATAAATACACCATCTAAGACAACACCAGTTGTTGGATCAAAGTTNTTCTCCACGTCTGATACACCTATGCCCCTAATGAAAATAGCGGTAGGACTGCCAGGACCTTGTTGAAGGTCATCTATTATAAGATTTGGTGAATCACCAGCCAAATCTCTAATGTCATTAGGAAATCTTCTATCCAAGTCTCTCTGAGTAAGAGCGCTCACTGACAATGCTGTCTCCTGGATATTTTCTTCCTTTTTACGAGCTGTTACAACTATCTCCTCTATCCCAGAAGACAACTGAGTTTCTTGAGCTCTTATCTCCTGGAAAGATCCAAAAAATATAAAAGAAATTACAAAAGTAAATACAAAAAAAAGATACGAAATAGTTCTCATTTTGACCCCCAAAAGAAAATAAATTTTGTAAACTCTAGTATGAAAAAAAGAATATTACAATTAAATATAAGGAAAATTAATGTGATCTTATGTAAATAATTTTACAATGCTTTATATTTGCTATCCCAGAATATTAGAGGATTTCTCTGATTATAGTTAAAATCTATGACCTTACCAAGAATGATATCATGGTCTCCTGCATCAAAAGTTTCTACCTTAGAACATGAAATCCAACCCACAACCCCTTCGATAACACAGTTACTTCCTTCTATCCTATGTTTAACTTTATCTAGAGAATGATCATTTTTCTTTGCCAAATGGATTGCGATAGACCTTTGGTTTTCCGATAAAAAGTTTATTACATAGTTCTCCTTATCCATTAACTCATCGTATAATTCTGAATCCTTATCTAAGCACCAAAGCACTAATGGTGGCTCTAGAGATACTGAAGTATAAGAATTAACTGTTATACCAAGAAACTTATTGTTTTTACTAGAAAATGTTATTGCAGTCACACCGGTAGCAAATCTTGCAAAGATTTTTCTTAGAGATTCAGAGTTTTTTTGACTGCTTTTCATGAAAGTATTAAGAGAGTTTAATCAATTTCTACTGGAAGATATGAATAGCCTTTAACAAAACTCGATCGAATTCGTGTCGGTTCGCCCATTACCTTAATATTATCAAAACGCTTCATAATCTCTTCCCATAATATTTCTAGTTGGAGCTCACCTAAACGATTCCCAACACATCTATGAATACCAAAACCGAAAGAAAGATGGTGTCTTGGTCTTTCCCTATTTATTATAAGAGAGTTTGGATTTTCAATTATGTCTTCGTCACGATTTCCAGATACGTACCACATAATAACTTTATCACCTTTTTTGATTTTCTTGCCATTTAATTCAATATCTTCTAAGGCCGTCCTTCGCATATAAGCTAAAGGCGTTTGCCAACGGATAATCTCAGGAACCATAGAAGTAATTAAATTATGATTTTCCTTTAATTTATCATACTGTTCAGGAAATTGATTAAGTGCTAAGACGCCACCAGTCATAGAATTCCTTGTTGTATCGTTCCCACCTACTATTAAAAGTATTAGATTTCCTAGATATTCCATAGGTTCCATATTTCTAGTTTCAGGATTGTGGGCCAACATTGAGATAAGATCTGTTTTAGGTTCTGCATTTACCCTTTCATTCCATAAGGATGTGAAGTAAGCCAAACATTCTCTTAATTCATCAAATCTTTGTTCTTCTGTTTCAACAACTCCATCACCGGGACGAGCCGTTGATACATCTGACCAACGGGTTAATTTTTGACGGTCTTCAAATGGAAAATCGAACAAAGTCGCAAGCATTCGGGTAGTTAATTCAATTGATACTTTTTCAACCCAATTAAAGGTCTTATTTCTAGGTAAACTATCTAAGACTTCTTGAGTTCTCTCTCTAATGAGGCCCTCCATATTTTTTAGATTACTTGGGGCTACTACAGGATTAACAGCTTTACGCTGGATATCGTGTTTTGGTGGATCCATTGCTATAAACATAGGAGTAATAAAATCTTCATTTTGATCAAAAAGAGAGATAGATCCTTGGGATGAAAAAATCTTATGATTGGAATCAACACTCATGATGTCGTTGAATTTTGTAACTGACCAATATGATCCAACTTCTTCAACACATGATTCTTCGCAGTAGTGAACAGGGTCTTCTTTTCTTAACCTTTCAAAGTATGGCCACATTGCATCATGCAAAAATAAATCTGGATTTGACACATCTATTTCGTCCAAAGGAACAGAATATGGGTCTATTTGAGGATTCCAGGAATCTGGAAATAATAAATCTTTGTTTTTATCCATATATCACTCCACAGCTAAGTTTTTATCAATATATTTTCTGAATTATCTTTTGAGCTGGACTGGTCAGTAATTTCTCTTCCTAGGGCTACGATTTTAGGAATTTCCTTATCTTTTAATTCTTTAGTAAATTTTTTTCTTTTCATTGCCTTTTCGATATAAGGAGCTAAATCATCCATTTTTTTCTTCTGACGCTCTAATTCATTTTCCTTAAATTCTGGCATAACGCTTTTAGCAAAAAGTTCTAAAGATTCACATATATGTTCATGTTTATTTTTTCCGCTTTGTTGGATAAAAGAAACCTGGTCCACACCAGCTTCCTCAAATCCTTTCAGATGATTTCTTAAATCCTCCGGAGTACCAATCCCTCCAACATCATCATCAGGTATAGATTCCTTTGCGGATTGGTAAGATTCCCAAATATCGGTTCGGCCGGGAGTATGCTCACCAAATAAATAATGATGACCCAATGCGTAACCAAAAAATTGAAACCCTTCTAATCCTCTTTTTCTCGCTTTTTTAGCAGATTTATGTACAGAAAAAGCTGTAACCATTGCAACATTTGGATTTACTGTATGACCAATAGGAGTGCACTCCTCTTTAAATATACGATAATAATCATCAACCCACGACTTTGCTTCAGATGGATCTACAAAGGCAAATGTTAGAGCGCCTATTCCAAGTTTTGCGGCCAACTTTATAGTTTCTCTGTTTGAGCATGCCACCCATATAGGGGGGTGTGGTTTTTGCACAGGTTTGGGAACAATGTTCCTGCATGGCATCGAAAAGAATTTTCCTTCATATCCAGGGTACGGGTCTAGTGCCATCATATTTGCACACTGCTCCACAGCTTCTATCCATTGATCTCTTTTTTCTTCCACAGGAACTTTATATCCACCCAATTCCAATAATGCAGAACTTTCTCCTGTACCCCATTCAACCCTTCCATTGGAAACTAAATCCAATGTCGAAATACGCTCCGCTACTCTTGCTGGATGATTATAATTGGGTGGCATTAAAACTATCCCATGTCCTAAACGAATAGATTTAGTTCTTTGTGAACACGCTGCAAGAAATACCTCTGGCGCGGAAGAATGAGAATATTCTTCTAAAAAATGATGTTCAACTTCCCAAGCGTAATCTATTCCAAGCTTGTCGGCTAACTCAACCTGGTCTAAAGCATCTTGAAATAAGCGTTGTTCAAGACCATCATCCCATGGTCTTGGTAACTGATGTTCATAAAAGATTCCAAATTTCATGCCTCTTTATACACCTATACGTTTAAATTTTTCTATTTTTTTATTATTTTCCAAACTTTTTCAGCTGTAATGGGCATATTTAAGTTATTTGTATTATATTCTTTAAGTGCATCTAAAACAGCATTCACGTAGGCAGTAGTGGATCCTATCGAGCCTGCTTCTCCGCACCCTTTGGCGCCTAACATATTAGTGGTACAAACAGCATCTTCATTATACTCAATATTAAAATTAGGAAAATCATTTGCTCGTGGCATTTGATAATCCATATATGAACCATTTACTAATTGACCAGACTCTTCTTCATATACAGCATGTTCAAACATCGCCTGTCCTAAGCCTTGGACAATCCCTCCGTGAACCTGTCCTGCAACCAAAAGCGGATTAATTATTTTACCGAAATCATCCACTGCAGAATAATCCACGATTGAAGTTCTTCCTGTATCCTGATCGATTTCTACTTCACATACATGACATCCATTGGGATAAGTAGGGGCATTGTGTTCGTATGAACTCTCTCCATCAAGAATTTGGGTATTAGATTGGCCTTCAGCTATCCTTGCTACAGAATATAGGTCAATATTTCTGTTGGTTCCTTTAACTTGAAAATGTGGCCCTGCATCAGTAGTGTATTCTATTTCACTAACAGATACATCGAGCTCATTAGCAGCGATTTCTACACCCTTCTTTAGCATCACGTTAGAAGCATCATCTATTGCACCTGCTACCATGTAGAGAGATTTTGATCCTCCGGTTCCACCTCCTCCAGGAAGATCATCACTGTTTCCAAAATGAACACTTACATCTTCTACCTCTACTCCAAGTTTTTCGACGATTATTTGTGTCCATGCCGTCTCATGACCTTGCCCAGTTGCTTGTGTGCCAGCATATAACTTAACTTTTCCTTCCCCTGAAATCACAACTCTGGAATTTTCTGAACCTTCGCCTTGAGTTCTTTCGATATAGTAAGAAATTCCAATTCCCCGTAACTTATTTTCCTGAGAAGATATTTCCTTTCTTTTTTCGAAACTCTTGTACGAAGAATTAATAAGAGAAATTTCTGTAGTCTTTTCAAAATCACAACTATCAAAAGAGATGATAGGTTCTGCAGTTTTTCCAAGATCTGATGGTTGCACAAAATTTTTGATTCTTATTTCTATAGGGTCCATTCCTAAATCTGAAGCTGCTTGATCTACAAGTCTTTCGATAACATAACTAGCCTCAGGTCTCCCCGCTCCACGATAAGCATCAACGGGAACTGTATTGGTGTAAACAACTTTCACTTTATTGTTGAGTACAGGAATTTTGTAGACTCCTACATGCATACCTGCACCGGCTAAGGTAGGAATAAATATGCCGTATTGAGACAAATATGCCCCAACTGCCGCAACAGTATCTACTTGGACGCCTAAAAAATTGCCTTCACTATCCAAGGCTAGGGAAGCTTCGGTTACATGGTCACGTCCTTGAGAGTCGCTAAGAAAAGATTCAGAACGAGTCGCTGTCCATTTTACCGGTCTATTAAGAATTTTACTCGCATGCATAACAGCGATATATTCTGGAAAACACATCATTTTAAGACCAAATCCTCCACCCACGTCTTTCGTAATAACTTTAACTTTCTTTTCTTCTATATTCAGAGTATTTGCTAATCTCTCTCTCATAGCGTGGGCTCCTTGACTCTCGACATATACAGTAAAACTCTCGTCGTCCTTATTATAGTCGGATAAAGCTGACCTCGGTTCTATTGGATTAACCACTATCCTATTATTAATTAAGTTCACTACTGAGATGTGATGGGCTTTAGTTTTGACTTCATCCCATTCTTTCTCAGATCCTATTTCCCAATCCACGGCACAATTTGAGGGGAATTCATTAAATAACAGAGGTGAATTTTTATCTAGAGCTTTGGCGGTATCTGTAACACATGGTAACTCTTCGTATGTGACTTCTATAAATTCTAAGGCATCAAGAGCTTGATTAAAACTCTCTGCTATTACAAAAGCTACAGGATCACCTACATGACGAACCTTATTTACAGCTAAAATAGGTCTTTTACTTGCGTTCATTGGAGTGCCATCTTTATTTTGTAAGAAATCAATGACAGACATATGACTTAAACCTTCATTTTGAAGTCTTTCTCCCAAGAAAATGTCTATCACGCCTGGCATTTTAAAAGCCTCATCAGTATTAATACTTTTTATGTTTGCGTGTGCGTAAGGCGAACGAACAAATGAACCGTACACCATTTCTGGAAGTTTTAAATCGTCAGTAAATTGACCCTGACCGGTAATAAATCTTATATCTTCAATTCTCGTAACCGGTTGTCCAACGGCAAATTTCATTTTCTTTTTCCTTCTTAATCTCGATAAGAAATATCTAGTCGATCAAGTTTGCGAATTAAAGCAGGCCAAGCTAACTGACCTATACCTTCTGATGAAGCCATTTGTCCTTGCTCTGTTACTAGCTCAACAACATCTTCATTAACCCTATTTAATTTAGAGCCTCCCGACATGGCTTTAATTTGCATAGTACATGCTCTTTCTAGAAAAAAGAGGCGTAGCCATGCATCCGCACAAGTGGTACCAGTTGTTAGTAAACCGTGATTCCTTAATATCATACAATGCTTATCTTCTAAGTCCTCAATTATTCTTTCTCTTTCATCATGGTTAAGTGCAATACCTTCATAATCGTGATAAGAGCAGTCATCTCTAATGACCATAGCTGTTTGACTTATAGGCAATAACCCTTCTTCTTGAGCTGAAACTGCTACTCCATCGTTTGAGTGAGTATGAATGACCGCATGATTGTTAGAACCACTTCTATGAACAGCTGAATGAATAGTAAAACCGGCAGCATTAACATTATAATTAGTATCCGTAATCTTATTGCCTTCTAAATCCACTTTAACCAAATCGGAGGCACATATTTCATCAAACAACAATCCGTATGGGTTCAAAAGAAAGCTATTAGGTTCATTTGGAACCCTAGCAGAAATATGTGTAAAAACCAGATCATCCCAGCCATAAAAAGCGACCAAACGGTACAATGCAGCCAGTTCAACTCGTGTATCCCATTCCTCCTCAGAAACTATATCTTTAACTTTTGAATTCATCGTAAATAACCTCTCTATTTAACAGAGAATATCCTAACAATATATTTATATCAAACCATTCCAATAGTTTGTTTTACCGCTAAGTTCCATTTTTCTATTATACTTTCTCGTGTTGTGTCTTCCATTTTATTCTGAAAAGACTGGCTCTTATTTACTACATTATCAAGATCATTTATATTTTTATATTTGTTTGATCCTAGCCCTGATAATATAGTCGCTCCCAATGCAGTGGCTTCTTTATTTGAAGAACATTGAATTTCTAAGTTGCATATATTCGCTAAATTCTGAACAAACAATTGATTTTCAACCATTCCACCATCGATCTTTAAATTCTTTGGTAAAGTTATATCATATTTTTTGAGATCTTTGTTTATCGCCTTCAAAAGATCGTTAGTCTGCAATGAGACAGATTGTATCCCTGCATGAATTATTTCTTTCTTCCCCGTGTTCCTATTCATTCCAAAAATAGCTGCTCTTGATTTAGGGGACCAATGCGGTGCACCCAATCCAGTAAAAGCAGGAACAAGAACAACATTTGAATCAGAACTATCAAATCTTTCATTTATTAATGGTATTATTTCTTCATATTTATCAAATAGTTGTAAATAATCTTTAAACCAATCAACTATTGCTCCTGCCATAAATATTGATCCTTCAATTGCATAAGATGCTTGTCCCTGGATTTTACTTGCAACGGTTGTTATCAATCCATTATCGGACTTAACTATTGTTTCTCCAGTATTTGCTAAAACGAAGCAGCCTGTTCCGTATGTTGATTTAATATCCCCTTCTCTAAAGCACTTCTGCCCGATTGCAGCTGATTGCTGATCTCCTGCAACACCATAAATTTCTAGATTTCTACTTAAGATTTCAGTTTTTCCATAATATCCGTCAGAATCTCTAACTTCAGGCATTATATTCTTAGGGATATCAAACATTTCTAATAGCTCATCGTCCCATTCTAAAGAATTAATATTATATAAACTGGTCCTAGAGGCATTTGTTATATCAGTTGCGAAAACTTTTTTATTGGTTAGATTGTATATCAACCAAGAATCGACTGTTCCTACGCAAATTTCACCTTTCTTAATCTTATTTTTAATATTTTCATTGTTCTTTATTATCCAATTAATCTTTGAAGCACTAAAATATGGATCAAGCAATAATCCAGTCTTATCTCTAATAATGTCTTCTAAACCCTTTTCCTTTAGTTTATTGCAATATTCTTCAGTTCTTCTGTCTTGCCAAACTATTGCATTCTGCAGAGGTTTTCCATTTTTTTTGTCCCAAACAATTACAGTCTCGCGTTGATTTGTAATAGCTAAAGAATTGATGTTTTTTTCTAAATTTCTAGAT
Source organism: Rhodobiaceae bacterium (assembly GCA_002731945.1). Classification (GTDB taxonomy): domain Bacteria; phylum Pseudomonadota; class Alphaproteobacteria; order MED-G09; family MED-G09. Next base: position 23,613 of record PCCF01000015.1, read on the forward strand.
AAAATATCTTCGCAGCACTGAATTACAGTGTGCAAAATATCTAACGGATCATGTTCTACCCAACCATCCTTTGGAAATATTTGTTTAAAAACTTTTTGACTTACATCTATTTTTTGACCATTTATATCAAACAAAACAGCTTTACTTGATGTAGTTCCTTGATCGATAGTTAAAAACAATTTAACTCCTTTTAGTTCAAAACTAACAATTAAAACTGTTTTATCAAGAGGAAGTGTTATTTTGTTAAAATAATAGTATAAATTTATTATGTCAGATAAAAAATTACATTTTGTATCAAGTGAGAATCCTGATGCGAAAAAGGCCAAAAAGGCGCTAAGTCAAACTTATAAAAATTATAAGATTTCTGAAGCTGATGTCGTGGTGGCTTTAGGGGGTGATGGCCTGATGCTACAAACACTTCATGAAAATATTGGTAATAGTCTTCCCATATACGGAATGAATAGAGGTTCTATAGGTTTTTTAATGAACAAATATGAAGAAGATAATCTTATTGGAAGAATTGATAAAGCTGAAATGACAAGAGTATACCCACTTCAAATGGAAGCTATAACTGAAAATGACATAAAAACCGCGAAAGCTATCAATGAAGTTTCTCTTCTTCGGCAAACCTATCAAGCAGCAAAGATACAAATATTTATTGACGGCAAGGAAAGACTAGCCGAACTTATTTGTGATGGGATATTGCTTTCGACGCCTGCCGGTAGCACTGCTTATAATTTGTCTGCACATGGGTCAATTCTCCCTATTACCTCAAATCTATTAGCTTTAACTCCTATTTCTGCTTTCAGACCAAGAAGATGGAAAGGAGCACTCATACCTCACACATCAGTAGTAAAAATTGATATTTTAGAATCCGAAAAAAGACCCGTTAGTGTAGTAGCTGATAATTTAGAGATCAGAGACATACTGTCTGTAAAAATACTTGAAGATCGAAAAACAGAATTGTTAATGCTCTTCGATCCTGAAACAAGACTAGAAGAAAAGATTCTAGACGAACAGTTTATAGATTAACTTCATCTTAGATTTTCTAACGATTCTTTAACGTCTCCATAGCCTGCTTCTTTCGGTATCGTTAAAAATACACCTTCTTTTGTTTTTTCTAGCCTAGGAAGAACTGTTACTATTCTTTGTTTTCTTGCGTTACTTAATGCCTCCTCGACTGTTTTAGAATTTCTAAGTTTTTCAAGATTCATTCTTGTGGGAAAAATGATTGTTCTTTTCTCTGACAAACAATCCTCAATAGCTTGCCTAGGGCTTATCCAAAGTGAATCTACTGACTCCTTGCCATCGTGAGTTCCTTTGTGACCATCTGGAACAGCAGCTAAATAAAATCTCGTATCAAACCTTTTAGGCATTAAGTCTGGTGTAATCCAATGGGCAAAAGGTATAAGAGATTCTATAGAAAATTTTAGATTTTCTTTTTTGGCAAATTCTTGCATAGAAGTTTCATTCTTATTAAATCTATCTCTCCATTTTTGAAGTTCTTCTAATTTCTCATTATTTATTAAATTCTCATTTGCTTTATACTTAGCAAACAGTATTCCTGACTCTTCATAACTTTCTCGGATAGCAGCAATCCTAAAACTCAGCTCTTCATCAACATAATCTTTGTCAGGAACAATAAAATTCCTAATATCAGGACCAATGTCCTTTGAATCAACTTTTCCTCCTGGAAAAACTAACGCTCCTGATGCAAAATCTATTTCGTGGTGCCTAGCTACCATAAAAACTTCGAGATCATTTTTACCATTACGTATAATAAGAACTGTTGAGGCTGGTATTAAGTTATTTGAGGTTTTTTTCATTTGATAATGCTATATCATGAAAACTCAAATTTAACTCATAAAATAAGGTCCGATTTAAATGTACAAAATAAGAGGTTGTTATGCTTGAAGGTTTGAAAATTATAGAGATGGCTACATATGTAGCGGCGCCTGCAGCTGGTGCTATGTTAAGAGATTGGGGTGCGGATGTAATAAAAATAGAACCGCTCGCTGGATGTCCGATGAGAAAGTTTTTTGAGGGAACAAAATCGACTCTTGAAATCGTAGGTAATCCTATTTTTGGATTGGACAATAGAGGAAAAAAAGGCATGACCATTAATACTAGTGATTCTAGAGGAGCTGACATAGTTAGAAAGCTAATAAAAGAAGCGGACGTATTCTTAACTAATGTGAGACCTACATCACTTGAAAATGCAAAACTTGATTACAAATCATTGATGAATATTAACAAAAAATTAATTTATTGTTCTCTTTCCGGTTACGGTTTGGAAGGGGAAGAAAGGGATAGACCTGGTTTTGATATAGCGGCATTTTGGTCAAGATCTGGAATGGCACACCTAACACAAAGAAAAGGTGAGATTCCACTCCCCTTGCGAACCGCCTCCGGAGATCATATTACTGCGATATCAACTGTAAGCGGTATTTTAGCCGCGGTCTATGAGAGGCAAAGAACAGGTAAAGGAAAAGTTGTTGAGAGCTCTTTATTAAGGACAGGGGTTTATTCTATTGGAACTGATATGGCTTTGCAATTAAGATTTGGTAGAGTTCCCTCAACAAAAAATAGAGATCAACAAATTAACCCCATAGCTAATTTTTTTAAAACTAAAGATAATAGATGGATTTGCTTAAGCCCAAGAGCTGGGGGAGATTGGGATTTTCCAAAAGTAGTTAGAGCTTTAAAAAAAGAGGAGTGGTTGGAGAATGAGAATTTTAATACTCACCATAGCAGGAGAGTGAATTCTACAGAATTTGTCAGCGCTATGGATGAAGCCTTCAACCTACTTACTCTAGAAGAATGGGGTGAAAGATTAGATAAAGAGGATCTAATATGGGCACCTGTACAAAATTTATCAGAAGTGTCAAAGGATGAACAGGTATTGTCGACTGGTGCATTCGTAGAAATCGAGGACCCAGAATGCGATGAGAAATACAGATCTCTTGCTTCACCCGTTAAGTTTCATGATACGGATGATGGTCCGAAGGGCCCTGCCCCTAAACTAGGAGAACATAATTCGGAAATCTTATCTGATATAGGTTTTACTAAAGAGGAAATTCAAGGAATGATAAAAGAAGGCATAATTGGTAAAGAAGTCTGATTTTATTTATTCTTTTAAATCTGGTGGAATTGTTTCATTAATTATTTTCTTTAGGCAATCATTGCTATGTAGAATTTCTTGATCTGCAGAACCTAATCTTCTAAGCGCAACAGTATTGTTTTCTTTTTCCTTTTTTCCTATTACAAGGATAAAGGGAACTTTATTATGGGAATGCTCTCTTATTTTATAATTAATTTTTTCATTTCTGGTGTCTATGATGGTTCTTATTCCCTTGCTCCGAAACTCTTCTTCAATCTTATTAGAATAGTCTTCGACCTCAGATACAATTGTTGTAATAGCAACTTGAATAGGTGATAACCAAGAAGGAAAACGTCCTTCGTAATGCTCTATAAGTATCCCCATAAATCTTTCCAAGCTCCCTAAAATCGCCCTGTGTAGCATTACCGGTATATGTTTGCTATTATCTTCCCCAATATAACTAGCGCCAAGTCGGCCAGGCATATTAAAATCTACCTGCAAAGTTCCACATTGCCACGCTCTGCCAATTGCATCATGAAGATAAAAATCTAATTTGGGACCATAAAAAGTTCCATCTCCTTTGTTTTCATTAAACGGAAGTCCTGTTGCTTTCGCAGCATTAATTAATGATTCTTCGGCCTTGTCCCATATATCATCTGATCCAACTCTGACCTCAGGTCTATCTGCATACATTATAGAAATTTCATTAAACCCAAGTTCTTGATAAATTCCTTTGAGTAAATCACAAAACAAAATAGTCTCGGATTCAATCTGTTCCTCGGTACAGAATATATGCGCATCATCTTGTACAAAATTTCTAACACGCAATAAACCATGTAGTGCACCGGAAGGTTCATGTCTATGACATGATCCAAATTCTGCCATTCTAAGCGGGAGATCCTTATAGCTCTTAATTCCTTGGTTAAATATTTGAATATGTCCAGGACAATTCATCGGTTTAATCATAAGTTCTCTTTCGTCCACTACAGTGGTATACATATTTTCAATATACTTATCCCAGTGACCCGATTCTTCCCATAGTTTCTTATCTAAAAGTTGAGGAGTTTTTATTTCTTGGTATCCCGCTTTTGATATTCTCCTTCTAACATAATCTTCAAGTTCTCTATAAATAGACCAACCATTCGAATGCCAAAAAACCATTCCTGCAGCTTCTTCTTGGAAGTGAAACAAATCTAATTCCCTACCTAATTTCCTATGGTCACGTTTTTCTGCTTCCTCTAAGAAGTCCAAATGATTTTTAAGGTCTTTATCTGAAGCCCATGCAATTCCATAAATTCTTTGGAGCATCTTATTCTTTGATCTTCCTCTCCAATAAGCTCCCGCTACTTTTGTTAATTTAAATGACCTTAAATGTCTGGTGGAAGTAACATGGGGACCCCTGCACATATCAACATACTCGTTGTGATGATATAAAGCTATAATCTCGTCATCAGGTATTTCATTAATTATTTCTATTTTGTAAGGTTCTTCTCTCTCTTCGAATATTTTTATTGCTTTTTTTCTGTCTACTACCTCTCTAATTACTCTATAGTCCTTAGAAGCTAGTTCTTTCATTCTTTCTTCTATCGAAACTAAATCTTTTTCATTTAAAGATTTTGGCAAATCAATATCATAGTAAAAACCGTTTTCTATAGTTGGCCCTATGGCCATTTTAGCTTCAGGATAAATTTGTTTAAGAGCATGACCAAAAAGATGTGCACAAGAATGCCTTATTATCTCTATACCTTCATCATCAGTATTTTTGACTATTTTTATTCTTGAATCTTTTGATACTTTCTCTGAAGCGTCAACAAGTTCTTCATTAACGAATCCTGCAACAGTTGCTTTTGCTAAACCCTTACCAATAGAAAGTGCAATCTCATCAATATCAACTGATTTATTAAAATCTTTAGTTGCTCCATCAGGTAAAGTTATCTTAGGCATTTATCTAGTTTTCCTTTTATCATCATTTATTTCTGGTAATGGGTCATATCCATGATTACCCCAAGGATGACATCGTGCTATTCTTTTAATCGACAATTTAAAACCCAAGAAAAATCCATATTTTGAAAAAGCTTCTAACGCATAACTAGAACACGAAGGATCAAATCTACAAGATCTTCCGAGAAAAGGTGATATTAAATATTTATATCCCTTTATTAAAAATATACTTACTCTACTAGCTAAACCCATGAATAAAAAAACTTCCTATTATTAAGACCTATAAATAATTTCAAAGAATTATCCACAGAAAAATAAATATTATCCACATTTTTTTTTATTAATCGAACGAATTCAATTGACGAATTTTTACTTGCATATAGAATTTTAAGTGACGATAGAGATGACCAATTATCGTTGGGCGGGTGACGAACCGCATTGAGGGTTGACTGGTCGGCAACCCATGGGGAAGGTAAAGACTGTAAAGTTTTGAGAACAACCACTCTAGGTTTAAGATCTAAATCTCTTCGGAGATGAGGATTTAAAATCAGAAGAGAGCGATACGCCAGGTTTAATCGGGGGCGGTTAAGCCTTTCAAAGGGAACTCGATGTGGGTTCCCTTTTTTTTATACAATTTGTTTTATACATTCACAAACTGCATCAAAGGTTAGCATTACCGATGCATGTCTTCCTTTGTAATCTTTAACTGGTTGTAAATATTTTAAAGCATCCCACTTTCCTTTTGGTGGTGGACCGGACTCTTTGAGCATGGAAAGCATTATTTCCCTTACATCTATTAATTCTTCATAATCGCTTCCTATGATATTTCTAGCCATGACAGAAGATGAGGCTTGACCGAGAGAACAAGCTTTTACCTGATGAGCAAAATCTGTTACATGACCATCAAGAAAATTTAGATCAACAATAACCTTTGATCCGCAAAGTTTACTCACTGCAGTTGAGGATGAGTCCGGAGTATCAAGCCTTCCAATTCTAGGAATTTCTGAAGCTAAGCTCAATATACTTTCATTGTAGAGTTCATTAATCATTTATTGATATTTTTTTCCATACCGGACCCTCTTGAGTATCTTCAATGAAGATGCCCATATTTAAGAGTTGATCCCTTATTGTGTCACTTTTTTCGTAATCTTTTTCTTCCCTAGCCATTCGTCTTTTTTCGATCAAATTATTGATCATTTCTATATCAACATCTTTGTTTTTAGATTCGAACCATTCAATCGGATCATTCTTAAGGATGCCTATAAGATTCGCCGAGCCAATCAAGAGTGCTCTCAATGAAGAATCCTTTGGAGATTTTTTCAATCTTTTAAAAAGAGAATGAAGAACTGAAATTGCTTTTGGTGTATTTAAATCATCATATAAGGACTCTAAAAATTCCTTATCAATATTCTTTTCATTGCTATCTAGGTCTTTTGTCTCTGCTAATAAAGAGTACATATTGTTTAAAACGGTATTTGATTGATCAATTAACCTTTGATTCCAGATAAGGGGCTGTCTGTAATGAGTGCTCAACAGTGAAAACCTTATCACTTCACCAGGAACTTTTTTGACGAGGTCTTTAACCAATAAAACATTACCAAGGGATTTTGACATTTTTGCCTTATCCATTTGGACCAGTCCATTATGCATCCAGTAATTTGCAAGAGGGTGTCCATCATTTCTGCAAGAAGATTGGGCTATCTCATTCTCATGGTGTGGAAAGGTTAAATCCTCACCCCCTCCATGGATATCAATTGTTTTACCAAATAGTTTAAATATCATTGTTGAACATTCCAAATGCCAACCTGGTCTTCCAAATCCCCACGGACTATCCCAACCTATTTCATTATCTAAAGATGGTTTCCACAAAACAAAATCAAGTGGTTTTTTTTTATAAGATTGAACTTCGACTCTAGATCCAGCAATCATTTCTTCAGGATTTCTTCTAGAAAGCATGCCATAAGAATTATATGAGCTAATATCAAAAAGAACATGATCATCGGACACATATGCAAATTCTTTCATTAGAAGATCGTTAATAAACTCAATCATTTCCTTTATGTGCGCAGTTGCAAAAGGTTCCTCGTCAGGAAAAGACACATTTAAAGCCTTCATGTCATATTTATACTGCTCTGTGTATTTCATTGTTATCTTAGAAATATCTTCTTTTTCTTCTTTAGCAGCATTAATAATTTTGTCATCAATATCGGTAATGTTCCTAGCATAAATTACTTGTTTGAAAGAAGCTCTTAATAGGTCTGCTAATACATCAAAAACAACTGCTGGTCTTGCATTGCCAATATGTGAAGGCCCATAAACTGTTGGGCCACATACATAAATAGTCACTTTATCGGGGTTTAGAGGCTTAAAAACCTCTTTTTTCCTACTATGTGAATTAAATAATCTAATAGTCATTGTCATAAAAAATAAATTAATATAATTTTTTTTATATCAATAACATATAGAATAATATAATAGAAACATTATAAAGATTAAGGAAATACAAGTACTATCAGTTTTAGGTAAGAGTAACGAGGAATATTATGGATATGAAAGTTGATCCGAACAATGTTCATAAAATAAACGAGAAAAAGGAAGCAAACAGACCCTCAAAAGAAGAGGCTATGAAGGCTGTTAAGACCCTTATATCTTGGGCTGGTGATAACCCCAGTAGGGAAGGTCTAATTGATACTCCTAAAAGGGTAGTAGAGGCTTATGAAGAATTTTTCTCTGGTTATAATGAAGACCCATACAAAGTCTTGAATAAGACATTTTCTGACGTAGAGGGCTATGATGATATTGTTTTTCTAAGAGATATAAATATTGAGACTCATTGTGAACACCACATAGTTCCAATTCTTGGGATAGCCCACGTCGCTTATCTACCAAATGAAAAGGTGGTAGGATTATCAAAATTAGCAAGAGTTGTAGAAGTCTATTGTAGGAGACTTCAAACACAAGAAACTCTTACAATGCAAATACTTCATACAATTGATGAGGTTCTTCAGCCTCATGGAGTTGCTGTAATGATAGACGCTAAACATCAATGCATGACTACTCGTGGAATATATAAGCCTCATGTGTCCACGGTAACTACAAAATTTTCAGGTTTATTTAAGGAAGATACCGAACTTCGTCAAAGGTTTATACAGCTCACTCAACAAGGCTAATTTGTCAAAAGATTTTAAAAACAATTTTAACGAAAGAGTGTCTATCGAGGAGATCGAGGAAGGAACTCTTTTGTGTCCAAAATTTGATGAAAACGATTTAATTCCCTGCACTACAACAGATTCTTTAACAGGAGAGGTCTTAATGATCGGGTTTATGAATCCTGAGGCACTGAGTAAAACGATTGAAACTGGGGAAGCTTATTACTTTAGTAGAAGCCGTAAAGAAATTTGGCACAAAGGGTCTGTTTCTGGGTTAAAACAAAATATAGTCGAAATGAGGATTGACGATGACCAAGACTCTATTTGGATCTCCGTTGATGTTGAAGGATCTGGAGCAAGCTGTCATGTTGGGTATAAGTCATGTTTTTATCGGTCAATTCCTCTGAAGACAGAAGTTAATAAAGAATTAAAACTTGAGAAAAAGGATGAAGAAAAACTTTTTGATCCTGAGATTGTTTATAAAGATACTCCAAATCCAACTAAAATCTGATTATTCTGGGAATTTGTTAAAAGGAAAAGGTTTTTTATCCTCGTTTCCAGTAGAAAATAATAAACAGTCTCTCGTAAAAATAGATAATCTTCTTGAAAAATCCTTCATTTCCTTTAGTTGCTCAGAACCAACTAATCTGACAACAAAACTTAAAATTGATAAAACCACCAACACCCAAAAAGCCATATAGGCCAAGATAAGGAATCCTATAGAGTAAATAATATCAATAACATAATTAAGAATATTCACTGCTAGTTTATCATCTCTTGATTCATCAGAAGAGGAGGGAGTATCTTCTGAGCTAATCTCCACAACTTCATCATCAATAATTTCTTTATCGTTTTCGTTTTCCATCATTGCAAAAAATTCTTTATTTCCTTCAATACTTGTATTTTATAACAATAAGCAAAAAATAAAACAAATCTTATTCATAATTTACTCAATTTATATCGTATTAGCTCCATTCTGTCATTGCCGAAATACATGTCTTCTTTATTAATAAAGATGGTAGGAGAACCAAATCCGCCTCTTTTTATTAGTTCAGAAGTGTTATTTTTTAACCTATCCTTAATATCTTCTTGCTTAATGCTTTTTAAAATTTCTTCGCCTCTTAAACCTGAAGAAATAAAAATCTTTTTTAAAACATCATCATTGCTAACATCCTCGTCTCTTTCCCAATATGACTTAAAACATTCCCAGGCATAAGAAACTAACTTTCCTTGATCATTAGCAATAATAGCGGCTCTCATCATTTTAACAGCATTAACGGGGAAAATGCTTGGCCACCGAATTGAAATACCACATAAATCGGCCCAATCCTGCAGATCTTTCCTAGAATAATTAATCTTCAATTTATTTGGATTTTTTCTTATCTCATATATTTCCTGATTGACTTCATTGAAAACACCCCCAACAATCACGGGTTTCCAAATAATCTCAACTTCTGCTTCTTCTGCTACAGAATGTACTCTAGAAAATGCTAAATAGGTCCATGGAGACGAACAATCAAAGAAAAACTCTATAGAATCCATTGTAACTTATTTTCCTTTCCATTTTGGCTTCCTTTTTTCTGAAAACGCCAGCGGTCCTTCAATAAAATCTTCACTCGTTACCAATGATTTAATGGCCTCATATTTTTGAGACATCGCTTCATCGATGCTTGCATAGTTCAAACCGGAATAAGCCACTTCTTTTGTTGTTCTTATAGAAACCGGCGAGCACTCCATTATCATTTCAGCCCATTCTATGGATTTATCTAATAAATATTTCTGATCTACAACTTCATTAACAAAGCCTAATTCCTTGCCTTCAAAAGCGCTTACAACCCGACCAGTAAGCATCATACCCATTGCGCGTTTCATACCAATTTGTCTAGGTAGTCGATGGATGCCACCAGCTAAAGCTGCCAGACCTACCTTTGGTTCCGGTAGTGCAAAATTAGCATTTTCCGAAGCGATAATAATGTCACAAGCAAGTGCAATCTCAAATCCACCCCCCATAGCTACGCCGTTCACAGCAGCAATTACCGGTTTATGTAAATCAAAACGAGAGGTGATCCCAGCAAATCCTGATGGATTTCTTTCTAATGGTCTCTTCCCTTCAGCTTGATATTTTAAATCATTTCCTGCTGAAAAGGCTTTTTCGCCTGCACCAGTTATGATAGCAACCCAAGCATTACTGTCTTCCTGAAAATCATTGAATATTTTCTCTAACTCAAGATGTGCTGGTGCATGCAATGCGTTCATTCTTTCTGGTCTATTTAAGGTTACGATCCATAGATTGTCCCTTTTTTTTAATGTTGAAAATTCGTAATTCATATTATCTCCTATTCAATTAATTTAAGTTTTTTAGAAAACATTTTCCAGTTTTTACAATAGTGTTCTGCAGAAGCCTCTAAAAACTTCTCCATTTCACTATCTACATATTTTATAACCTTTCCAGGAATGCCTACAACCATTGAATTATCAGGAATTTCTTTTCCTTCAGTAATTAATGTTTTTGAACCTATTAAACAGTTTTTACCTATCTTTGCCCCATTTAGAATTACTGCACCGATACCGATGAGTGAATTATCACCGATATCACAACCGTGTAGCATTGCCTGGTGTCCAACTGTTACCCCTTTCCCAATTTTTAAAGGAAAACCATAATCTGTGTGAAGAACGCTTGAGTCTTGAACATTGCTCTTTTTACCAACCTCTATTACTTCACAATCACCTCTCAAAGTGGCTCCAAACCAAATACTTGAATTCTCATGCAATATCACATCTCCGATAATATTAGCATCAGGAGCTACCCAAAATTTTCCTTTTTCAGGAAGTAGTGGACTTTTATCATCTAGACTATAAAAAACCATTTAATAATAACCTACAAATCAAAATCCAAGATTGGCATAGAAAAAGTGCAAGAATCATTGTCATCTTCAAAAACAACGCCGATAAATTCATCATCCCCATCTGTTTTAGATATGGTAACTTCCTTAGAATCTTCTATTGATCCACGTTCACTAAGAATTATTTTAGAATTTTCAAAAATCTTTCTTAAGGTATTTTCTAGCGAATCTGTATCTTTTAAAGATTTCTTTAAAGGCACATTTAATGAATAAGAAATATCCAGTTCATCTGGATCAATATCTTTCGATATTTCTCCAAAGTTTTCTTCACTAACAAAAAAATTAACCATATTACTTTCAGAATCTTTCTTTCTTAAATTAATACTATCATTCTCAAAAACCATTCTGAGATATCTTTGAATAGATAAAACTTCATCATTTTTCATTAGAAATTCCTTTTATTCTTTCAAGATTCTAGCGGGCACTCCTACCGCTGTAGAGTTTTCTGGAATATCATTTATAACAACTGAACCTGCTCCAATTTTTACATTATCGCCTATTTTAATATTACCTAAAATAGTCGAATTTGCTGCAAGAAGAACATTTTTTCCAACTTTTGGGTGTCTATCATATACCTCTGATCCTATTCCGCCGAGGGATACGCCATGAAATATTGAACAATCATCTCCAACCTCCGCTGTTTCACCTATAACTAATCCTGACGCATGATCAATCATTATTCCTTTGCCAATCTTCGCCGCGGGATGAATATCTATATTAAATAATTCAGAAACTTTGGACTGAATAAATAAGGAGGTTCCTATTTTTTTTTTCCAATAATAATTAGCTACTCTGTGAGCCTGAAGAGCTTGGAATCCTTTAAAAAATAGTAGTGGTTGATAATAATATCTGCAAGCAGGATCTTTTTCAAAGACAGAATTAATATCCTCTTCAATAGAAAGTTGAATAATTTTTGATGATAAAGCTTTTGATATTAACTCCCTTAAAGAGCTGACACTGTCCTCTTTATCAGAAAGTTTATTTGTTAAAACATCAGTAACAGAATCAAAAAGGTTATCAAAAGAAAAGATATTTTTCTCAAGAAAATCTTCTAATTCAGGATCCGAAGATTTTAGTCTCTCTGCCTCTTTGGTAATTATATCCCAAAGATCATTTCCGTAAGTTTTTTTATTCACAAAAACTCCATTAGCATTTTTATTAACATTAAATATAATTCAAAATATTATTAAAAAACCTATTCATTATTTACTTTATCGGCAAGTTATAACTAAATTACTAGAAAAAAAAGAAAGCTTAAAATGAATAACAATGAAAAAGTCGCTATAATTACGGGCTCATCACAAGGACTAGGAGCGTCTGTCGCTAAGAAACTAGCTCAAAATAATATTAACGTTGTCATCAATTACTCTTCTAATAGAAATCTAGCATTAGAAGTAGAAAAATTTTGTATCTCTAAAAATGTAAAAACACTTTGCATTAAAGCCGACATCTCGACTGATTCAGGATGTAAAAAACTTGTTGATGAAACAATTAATTTCTTTGGAAGAGTAGATATTTTGGTAAATAATGCAGGAACTACTAAATTCGCAAGCCACTCTCAACTTGATGAATTATCCTCAGAAGATTTTAGCAACATTTATAGACTTAATGTAATTGGCGCATATCAGATGATAAAAAATGTTGAGCCTTATATGAAAAAGAATGGTTTTGGTTCAATTGTAAATGTATCATCTATTGCCGGTCTAACTGGCATAGGATCTTCAATTGCCTACGCGGCCTCAAAAGGTGCGCTCAACACTATGACGCTTTCGTTAGCAAGGTCTTTGGCTCCTGAAATTAGAGTAAATGCTGTTTGTCCCGGATTTATTGGAACTGGTTGGTTTGAAAATAAATTTGGGAAAGAGATGTTTAATAAAATAGTTGAAGACCAAAAGAAAACAACCCCATTAAAAAGAGCTGGAACTCCAGATGATATTGCTAATAGTGTCATTTTCTTTTGTCTTGAAGGGGGGGAACACATTACAGGAGAAACTTTAATAGCCGATGCTGGAATGCACCTCTCTTTACCAAAACAATAAAGGAGAAACTTTGGAAAAACTTCCTAAAATAACAAATGATGAAGGAAAAAAAAGAATAGTAATTTCTTATAAGAAATTTAATTGTCTTGGGGCATCACCTCCTCATGATCACCCTCATATATATTTAGATATGGGAGAAAAGGAAGACATAATTTGCCCTTACTGTGGAACAAATTTTGAATATAAAGCTTAAATAATATCTTTGGTGCGGACACCCGGACTCGAACCGGGACGGAGACTAATCTCCTTCAGATTTTAAGTCTGATGTGTCTACCAATTCCACCATGTCCGCAAAAA
>PCCF01000016.1 GCA_002731945.1 Rhodobiaceae bacterium
TTGCCATACGACCCACGGCACCCCCCGCAAACATATTAAAAATACCTATAATGCCTGATTGATTTTGTTCAAATATCTGTCTTAATGCATCAAGATTAATTCCAGGTAAGGGTAAATAGGTGCCCAGTCTGTACACAAGTAACGCTAATATTGTGTACCATATTCTTTTTTTTAATTCAGTTGCATTCCTAAATGCAGATAAACTTATATTTGATGCTAATTGCTCCGCTACTGAGGCCATTTTAGTTTTCTTCCTCGTTCCTTTGGTCTATTGTAGCTTTCTTTTTTGGATTAGCTGAAACGGTATTTGCCTCTGTATTATTAGCTGTTACAGATGAGACGTCTTCTGATTTAGTATTCTTAGTAATGTGTTTTCTATTTCTTTTTGGCTTAGGTTTATGAAGAATGGTAATGCTTCCGCCTAAACCCTCAATCACTTTAATTGAAGATTCTGTTGCTTTAGTTACCGTTATTTCTATTTTGGAATTTATATCTCCCTTATTGAGAAGTTTAATGCCATCTGGATAATTTTTAGCTATCCCCGAATCTACTAAATCTTTCTCATCTATCTTTTTTTTAATATCAATTGAGCCTTTATCTATGGCTCTTTGAAGGTTTCCTAGTGTCAGTTCTGAATAACTTTTCTTGGTATAATTATTAAAACCTCTCTTCGGTAGGCGCATATGAATAGGCATTTGCCCTCCTTCAAACCCTTTAATTGCGACTCCAGATCTAGATTTCTGACCCTTATGCCCTCTTCCTGCGGTCTTGCCTTTTCCAGAACCAATACCTCTTCCAACTCTTATCCTTGTCTTTCTTGCTCCAGAATTATCTTTTAATTCATTCAAACGCATTATTATTCCTCTGAAATTACTTTAACTAAATGATGAACCTTATTTATCATTCCTCTGATAGAGGGAGTATCATCGAGTTCAACAACTCTATTCACCTTATTTAATCCAAGCCCAACAAGATTCTTTTTTTGAATTGGCTTTCTTCTCAAAGAGCTAGCTATTTGTTTTACTTTTATTTTTTTTAACGCCATTATCTTAAACCTGTTCGGGTTTCTTGTTTTCCAAATCTCGTTTACTAACGATATCACTGACTTTTTTACCCCTTCTTTTAGCAACTTGTCTTGGGCTATTAATTTTTGACAAGGCTTTCATTGTTGCCCTTACCATATTGTAAGGATTTGCTGAACCAATTGATTTTGCCACAACATCCTGTACTCCAAGCACTTCAAAGACAGCCCTCATAGGGCCACCAGCTATTATTCCTGTTCCTGGTGGAGCTGACCTTAAAACAACTTTACCCGCTCCATGTCTTCCCTCTATATCATGATGCAATGTTCTTCCTTCTTTTAAAGGTACCTTTATCATGGATCCTTTAGCTGTGTCTGTGGCCTTTCTCACTGCCTCTGGGACCTCTCTTGCTTTACCGTGACCAAATCCTACATACCCTTTTTGATCTCCTGCTACAACTAGGGCAGCAAAACTAAATCTTCTCCCCCCTTTAACAACCGTAGCGACTCTATTAATAAAAACTAATCTATCAACAAATTCACTATCTTTTTCTTCTCTATTATTTCTATTTTCGAAAGCCAAAATTATCTCCTAAAACTCTAAACCTGTTTCTCTTGCTTTTTCTGCCAATGCTTTAACTCTTCCATGGTACTTGTATCCACCCCTATCAAAATATACTTTTTTGACACCCGCCTTGATTGATCTTTCTGCAATCAATTCACCAACTACTGATGCGCTACCAATATTACCATCTTCTTTTTTGTTTTTATTGTTTAAAGATGATGCATAGGCCAGTGTCTTTCCAGTATTATCATCAATAACCTGAGCATAAATATGGTTAGAGGATCTAAAAACTGAGAGTCTAATTTTTTCTGCAGAACTAGATCTTAGCTTCTTACGAACCCTTGCTTTTCTATTTATTTTGTTTAATTTTTTGCTCATTCTAAATATTATTTTTTCTTACCTTCTTTTCTAAATATATATTCATTTTCGTATTTTACTCCCTTCCCCTTATAAGGTTCTGGGGGTCTAAACGCTCTAATTTCAGCAGCAGCCTGACCAACTTTCTGTTTATCAATTCCACTAACTAAGATTTCAGTTTGTGAGGGTGTTTCTATTTTTATATCCTCAGGTGGTTCATAATTAATATCGTGACTAAATCCAAGAGATAAATGAAGATTTTTACCTTTCATTTGAGCTCTGTAACCAACCCCATTTATTTCAAGCCTTTTTGAGTAGCCTTCACTTACACCTATAACACTATTATAAATTAACGATCTTTGAAGCCCCCACTTAGAAAGGCCCACTTCTTTACCTTTCTCAAGATAAATAGATATTAGATTTTCCTCAAGCTTAACTTTGGTTCCAATAAAGATTGGAGTATCTAGCTCCCCTTTTGGACCAGATATTACAATACGAGAATCACTGACATTAGCTTTGACTCCTTCGGGTATTTCAATAACTGCTTTTCCTATTCTAGACATATTAAAAAGATCCTAAAGTTAAAATACTTCACACAAAATTTCACCTCCGACATTTGCAGATCTTGCTGCACTGTCAGACATTACACCCTTAGGTGTAGATATTATTGAAATACCTAAACCATTCCTTACTAATGGCATTCCTCTTACAGAAGAATAAATTCTTCTGCCGGGTTTTGAAATCCTATTAATTTCTCTAATTACCGATTCACCATCATNATATTTTANATCAATCTGTATTTCAGATTTTCCATTATCAAACTCCGTCTTTGAAAANCCTCTAATAAAGCCCTCCTCNTCCAATACCTCAAGAACATTAATTCTTAAATTGGAGCTTGGGCTTCCAACTGTTTCTTTTCCTCTGAGATAAGCATTCCTTATCCTAGTAATCATATCTCCTACTGGGTCATTTATATTCATTTTTCCTCACCAACTTGATTTTACTACGCCGGGCAGTTTGCCATCGGAAGCTAACTCTCTTAAGGCAATCCTAGATAGTCCAAACTTTCTATAAAAACCTCTAGGTCTACCAGTTAAAGAGCATCTATTCCTTATTCTTGATTTGCTAGAATTCCTCGGAAGTTTTGAAAGTTTAAGTCTAGCTGCAAACTTTTCCTCAGCTGAAGCATCCTTATTATTTGCTATCGAAAGCAAAGAAGATCTTTTCCCTTGGTATTTAGACCATAACCTTCTTCTTTTTAAATCTCTTTGAACTAAGCTTACTTTTGCCATTTTTAAATCCTCATCAATCCCCAAAAGGAAAATTAAATCCCCTCAACAAAGCTAGACTTTCTTCATCATTATTTGCAGTTGTAGAAATTATCACATCCATTCCCCAGACATCCGTTACCTCCTCATAATTAATTTCTGGAAAAATCAAATGCTCTTTTATACCAAATGCGTAATTTCCATTTCCATCAAAACTTTTAACATTTAGCCCTCTGAAGTCTCTTACTCTAGGTAAAGCGATATTTACTAGGCGATCAATAAATTCGTACATTTTTTGCTTTCGTAATGTAACCTTAACTCCAATCGGAAGCCCTTCTCTCAATTTAAAGCCTGCTATTGCTTTTTTTGAGATAGTTTTTATAGGCTTTTGACCAGAAATAACTTTTAAAGCCTCAAAAGCCGAATTTATTTTCTTGCTATCAGTAACATTTGATCCAATACCCATATTTAAAACAACCTTATCGATTCTTGGGGCCTCCATTGTATTTTCATACCCAAAAGTTTTTACTAATTCCGGCAAACATTTTTCTACATAATGTTTTTGCAGTCTTGGAATATAATTTTCTGTACTAGGCATCAATTAAACTCCCAGATTTCTTGGAGAACCTAACTTTTTTTCCCTTTTTATTATCCATAAAACCTACGCGCGTTGGTGCCTTACTCTTCGCGTCAACGACCATAATATTTGAAATGTGAATCGTGCTTTCTTCAGAGACTATACCCCCAGGATCATCTTGAGCTGGTTTTTTGTGTTTCTTTACAATGTTAATTCCTTGAACAATCACCCTTTCATTGACAATACTGATAACTTGACCTTCTTTCCCTTTATCACGTCCAGCAATTACAAAAACCTTATCTCCTTTTTTAATTTTTCTAGCCATTAGATTACCTCCGGAGCTAAAGACACTATCTTCATTAAATTTTTATTTCGCAATTCTCTCGTTACAGGTCCAAATATTCTTGTTCCTATTGGTTCACCTTGTGGGTTAACTAAGACTACAGCATTAGAATCAAATCTTATGGCGCTACCATCCTGACGTCTGATTTCTTTTTTGGTTCTTACTATTACTGCCTTCAATACTTCACCCTTCTTAACGCGACCCCTTGGTATCGCTTCTTTAACGGAGACAACAACAATATCTCCAACGGAAGCAGTTCTTCTTTTTGATCCCCCTAGAACTTTAATACACTGGACCAGTTTAGCTCCTGAATTATCCGCCACATCCAACTTTGTTTGCATCTGTATCATTATCTAATAACCTTAATCTTCTAAAACTACCCAAGTCTTTGTTTTCGAAATAGGCTTACATTCCTGTATCCTAACTAAATCACCAATTTTATATTTGTTTAGCTCGTCATGAGTCTTATAATTTTTAGAGCTTCTAACAGTTTTCTTAAATAGTGGATCAGTATATCTTCTCTCTACCTTTACACTAAGGGTTTTGTCGGCCTTATCGCTTACAACCGTTCCCCTTAAAATCCTTCTAGGCATTACTTGCCTCCTCACCTTTATTAAATTTATTTATTAATGTTTTAACTCTAGCAATATTTTTTTTCGCCTTGGATATTTGAGAGGTATCTGCGAGTTGCCCTGAAAGTTTCTCAATCTCGTGGTTAAACAATTCCTTTCTTAGAACAGACAATTGATCTATCAATTGATCATTTGACATATCTCTTATGTCCTTTTTCTTAGCCATTACTGAATTCCCTCACCTGGCCTAGTTATGATTTTTGTCTGCACAGGTAATTTAGATGATCCCAAACCTAAAGCAGTAAGAGCAATATCTTTAGGCACACCATCTATCTCAAACATAATTCTTCCGGGTTTAACTCTAGCCGCCCAAAATTCAGGTGTTCCTTTACCCTTACCCATCCTTACTTCAACGGGTTTCTTAGAAACAGGAACATCTGGAAAAATTCTAATCCAAACCCTTCCTGATCTCTTCATATGTCGAGTTATAGCTCTTCTCGCAGCTTCTATCTGTCTAGAAGTAATTCTTTCGGCCGTAAGGGCTTTTAAGCCATAGGAACCAAAATTCAGGGAAGTGCCTGCCTTGGCTTTTCCCTTTATTCTACCCTTATGAGCCTTTCTATACTTTGATTTTTTTGGTTGTAACATTTAATTTCCGTTAATTATCTTCTCGCTTCAATAATATTTTTTTCTTCTGTATTATCTTCTTTTACAAGAGGATTGTGTTCCATAATTTCTCCAAGATAGATCCAAACTTTAATTCCACAGATTCCATAAGTCGTGTGAGCCGAGGCCACCCCATAGTCGACATCGGATCTTAAAGTATGAAGAGGAACTCTTCCTTCACGATACCATTCAGTTCTAGCAATTTCAGCGCCCCCTAACCTGCCACCACAGTTTATACGAATACCTTGCGCTCCGATTCTCATAGCTGATTGAACAGACCTTTTCATCGCCCTTCTGAAACCAACCCTTCTTTCAAGTTGTTGTGCTATATTTTCTGCTACTAGAGTTGCATTAATTTCAGGTTTACGAACCTCAACTATATTTACAACAACACTGGAGCCCGTAAATTTCTGAAGTTTATTTTTAAGATTCTCAATTTCCACTCCCTTTTTACCAATAATCAACCCCGGTCTTCCTGAATGGATAGTAACCAGACATTTTTTATGGGGTCTTTCAATAATGACTTTTGAGATAGCTGCATTCTTTAAATCTTTAAATATCTTCTTGCGCATCTTAATATCTTCTTTCAAAAGAACTGCGTATTCATTTTTATGAGCATACCAACGGGAGTCCCAGGTTTTATTTATTCCTAATCTCATGCTTATTGGATTAACTTTTTGTCCCATAATCAGTCTTCCTTTTGAATTTTTTCTTTTAAAATAATAGTTATTTGGCTAAAAGGTTTTAGAATCTTTGCGGCCCTTCCTCTTGCTCTAGGTCTCCACCTCTTCATGACCATATTTTTTCCAACATACGCCTCATCAATATACAATCTATCCACGTCAAGAGAGTGATTATTCTCTGCATTAGCAATAGCACTTTCAAGAATCTTCTTTACTTGCAACGAAATTCTTCTTTTGGAAAATTCTAGGTATGACAAAGCATCATCTACATTCTTGCCTCTGATTGCTTTGGCCTCATAATTCAATTTTATAGGACTTACACGTATCATTCTTCCGACCGCCCTAGAGTTACCAAGATCTTTTTTCTTATTATCACTATCAACTTTATCCATAACTAAATTCTCTTGGCCGATCTATCTGCAGTGTGGCTATAATATGTCCTTGTAGGAGAAAATTCTCCAAACTTGTGACCAACCATGTCCTCAGAAACCAAGACTGGTATAAACTTATGTCCATTATATACTCCGAAGTTTAGCCCAACGAATTGAGGTAAAATAGTTGATCTCCTACTCCAAATTTTGATTACGTCTTTCCTGCCGGACGCTCTCGCCTCTTCAGCTTTCTTTAAAACATAACTTTCTACAAATGGACCTTTCCAAACTGATCTTGACATTTTTATCTTCTCTTTCTTCTTTGATGACGACTTCTAACAATATATTTATCTGAACTTTTATTTGACCTTGTTTTTTTGCCCTTAGTTGGTACTCCCCAAGGAGTTACTGGATGTCTTCCTCCAGATGTCTTTCCCTCTCCACCTCCATGAGGATGGTCAACAGGATTCATTACAACCCCTCTTACAGAAGGTCTTTTACCTTTCCATCTATTTCTTCCTGCTTTAGCAAGTTTAGTATTAGAATTATCTGGATTAGAAACGGCACCTATAGTTGCGTAACAGTTAGCGGGTAATAAACGTTGTTCACCAGAAGTTAACCGTATAATTGCCATACCTTGGTCTCGACCTACCAGTTGAGCAAACGTTCCTGCAGATCTCACAAGTTGTCCTCCTTTCCCAGGTTTCATTTCAATATTATGGATTATTGTCCCTATAGGAATTTTTGTCATTGGAAGAGAATTACCGGGTTTGATATCTGATTCTTCGCCTGAAATCACCTTATCTCCAACCGAAAGCCTTTGAGGCGCAAGAATATATCTATATTCGCCGTCGTCATATTTAATTAATGCTATGAAAGCAGATCTATTTGGATCGTATTCGATTTTTTCGACAACCGCAGATATATCTAGTTTATTCCTTTTAAAATCAATTTTACGATAAAGCCTTTTGTGTCCTCCCCCTCGCCTTCTAGCAGTAATGCGTCCTTTATTATTTCTACCGGCTTTTTTTGATAAACCTTCAGTCAGACCTTTAAGGGGTCTATCCTTTGAAAGATTCGATTTATCTACAAGTACGAGACCTCTTTGTCCATGACTGGTTGGTTTGTATTGTTTTAATGCCATATTATTATCCTTAAATCGCGCTCATTGTATCAATAGTCTGTCCCTCTTCGAGGGTAATGATTGCATGCTTAAAGTTTTTTCTTCTTCCTTTTATGTTTTTGAATCTCGTAACCTTACCCTTACGATTCAAAGTATTTACAGACTTCACTTTTACCTTAAATACTTCTTCAACCATTCTCTTGATTTGAACCTTTGTGGATTTAACATCTACTTTAAAGACAACCTTATTGGATTCAGAAAGGAGAGTTGATTTTTCAGTAATTACTGGAGTCTTTAAAATATTAAAATTATTTTTACTCATTGCAGCCTCTCTTCAATATTTTTTAGAGAACCTTTGGTTATTACAATTTTTTCTTTTCTTAAAATATCATAAACATTTATTCCCTCTACTTTCAGGAAATCAATATTCTTAATATTTCTTGCAGCTCTTGTGAAATTATTTTCTTTCTCAAAATCATTTATTATTAATGAGTTTTCTAAATCAAATTTACCCATCTTGTTTCTTAAATCCTTAAAGATAGTTTCTTTTTCAGATAATTCATCCAAAACGACCAACTCTTTGTTCTTGGCTTTTGATGAAAGAGCGAGTTTTAAGCCCAAACTTCTAATTTTTTTTGGTAGTTTGGTTGAGTGATCTCTTAGTAAAGGACCAAAAGCTACACCACCACCTCTAAAAATATTAACTTTTCTAGTGCTGTGTCTTGCAGATCCAGAACCTTTCTGCTTCATAATCTTCCTTGTACTACCTTTTATCTCACCTCTTGTCTTCGTTTTATGAGAACCTGACCTTCTTTTTGAGAGCTGCCAAGTGACAACACGGTGTAAGATATCTTTTCTTGGTTCAAGGCCAAAAATAGCGTCATTTAACTCATGGGAAGATTTTTTTTCAGTGTCAAGATTTATAAGGTCAACTATCATTTGGTTCGACCCCCTTAATTTCATCTCCAGTTTTTTCTTTTATTTCTTCTTTTTTGGGACCTTCATCAGCTGATTTTTCAGATAATTCCTTTTTTTCAAGTTGATCATTCTTTTTTTCTTCGGGCTTGTCTTCTTTATCATCAACTGTAATCTCATTACCTTTTATAGCTGTCGGCAGTGGAACATTTTCGGGTAATTTAGATTTTACAGAATCTTTTAGGATAACCCATCCGCCTTTAGGTCCAGGCACTGAGCCTTTAACAAAAATATAACCTTCTTCGGGATCGACCTTAACTACCTCTAGGTTCTGAGTGGTAACTCGAGAATTACCCATATGACCAGCCATTTTTTTTCCTTTAAATACCTTTCCGGGATCTTGGCATTGTCCAGTTGATCCATGGCTTCTGTGGCTAATCGAAACCCCGTGAGAAGCCCTAAGCCCACTAAAATTATGTCTTTTCATGCTACCCGCAAAACCCTTACCTATAGATATTCCTGAAGCGTCAATTAGTTGGCCAGTTATAAAGTGAGAAGCAATTAACTCAGAACCTGGGTCTATTATATTCTCTGGATCAACCCTAAATTCTGTTAATTTTAGTTTAGGTTCTACATTGTTTTCCTTGTAATGCCCTCTTAACGACTTTGTTAATTTCTTTTCCTTTATTTTTCCGACTCCAACTTGAATTGCAGAGTATCCATGTTTTTCTTCCGTCTTTAAGGACACGACCTGACAGTCATCAAGGTGAAGGATAGTTACTGGAACATGAGAGCCTTCATCAGAGTAAATCTGACTCATTCCTAATTTCTTACATATTAATCCAGTTCTCATTTTTTTCCTTAATTACAGTTTGATCTCAACATCAACACCCGCCGCTAGATCAAGTTTCATTAATGCATCTACTGTTTGAGGTGTCGGATCAATAATATCCATTAATCTTTTGTGGGTTCTTATTTCAAATTGTTCTCTGCTCTTTTTATCTACGTGTGGGCCCCTTAAAACGGTAAATTTTTCTATTCTAGTCGGTAATGGAATTGGTCCACAAACATCAGCACCAGTTCTTTTCGCAGTCTCAAGGATTTCTTTAGCTGAAGAATCAAGAACTCTATGATCATAGGCTTTCAAACGTATTCTAATATTCTGCTCTTTCATCTATAACTCTCCAAATTTTAAGCTAGTTTTGATATTATCTCTTCGGAAACCGTTTTTGGCACTTCTTGATAATGATCAAATTGCATTGTAAATACTGCCCTTCCTTGAGACATTGACCTTAGGTTGTTTACGTAACCAAACATATTTGCCAAAGGCACCATACAATCAATAGAGCTTGCCGGTCCTCTTGATTCCGTTCCGGAAACATGACCCCTTCGACTATTTAAATCACCAATTATATCTCCTAAATATTCTTCAGGAGTTACAACTTCCACACTCATAATGGGTTCAAGTAACTTTATTCCAGCATCTTTACAAACCTCTCTAAATGCTGCTCTAGCAGCAATTTCAAAAGCCATTACACTTGAATCTACATCATGAAAAGCTCCATCAACTAGTCTTACCTTGAAATCTATTATTGGAAAGCCCGCTAGAGCCCCTGCATCTTTTATGCTTGATATGCCTTTAGAAACTCCAGGAATATATTCTTTTGGAATAGAGCCACCAACAATCTCGCTTTCAAACTCATATCCTTCTCCAGGTTTGTTAGGGCTAACAACAATTTTCAATCTAGCAAACTGGCCTGCACCTCCGGACTGTTTTTTATGTGTGTAATCTATTTCGGCTTCTTTTGACAATGTCTCCCTATAAGCAACTTGAGGAGCACCAACATTTGCTTCCACTTTAAATTCTCTTTTCATTCTATCGACTAAAATATCTAAATGGAGCTCTCCCATACCACTAATAACAGTCTGTCCAGACTCTTCATCTGTAGCTACCCTAAATGAAGGATCTTCTTTCGCTAACCTTTGTAATGCTAGACCCATTTTTTCTTGATCAGCCTTTGTTTTAGGTTCAACAGCAACATCTATTACAGGTTCAGGAAATTCCATTCTCTCAAGTATCACCTGATCCTTGCTAAAACATAAAGTATCGCCAGTAGTGGTATCTTTTAGTCCCACTATGCCTACTATATCGCCCGCAAATGCTTCCTTAATTTCTTCCCGAGAATTAGCGTGCATAAGCAACATTCTTCCAATTCTTTCTTTTTTCCCTTTAACCGTATTAATTAAGGTTTGACCAGATTCTAATACACCAGAGTAAATTCTTGCAAAGGTAAGATTGCCTACAAAAGGATCATTCATAACTTTAAAAGCCAAAAGAGAAAGAGGCTCATTATCTGAAGACTTTCTTGTTATCTCTTCCTCATTATCTGGATTTATACCTCTAATTGACTCTACATCAGTTGGTGATGGCATAAAATCTACTACCGCATCAAGTAGAGGTTGAACTCCCTTATTCTTAAAAGCTGATCCATTAAGCACTGGAACGAAAGATTGGTTTAGTACACCTTTACGAATACATTTTTTAAGGGTATTAACATCGGGTTCATTTCCTTCAAGATATTGCTCCATAACATCATCATCTTGTTCAACTGCAGACTCAACTAACGCTATCCTGTATTTTTGAGATTCTTCTTTAAGATCCTCACGAATATCTTGATATCCAAACTCTGCCCCTAAATTCTCTTCCTTCCAAACAATTTCTTTCATTAAAATTAGATCAATTACCCCCTCATAGATGTTTTCTGATCCTATAGGGAGTTGAATAACTAGTGGATTAGAACCCAAACGATCTTTTATCATATCAACACAACGAAAAAAATCAGCGCCAACTCTATCCATTTTATTAATGAAACACATTCTCGGGACACTATATCTGTTAGCCTGCCTCCAAACAGTTTCGGATTGCGGCTCAACTCCTGCCACAGAATCAAAAACGGCTACAGCACCATCTAAAACTCTTAATGAACGCTCAACCTCGATTGTAAAATCGACGTGTCCTGGAGTATCAATAATATTAATTCTTTTATCTTGCCAATAACATGTAGTTGCTGCCGAGGTAATGGTAATTCCGCGTTCTTGCTCCTGCTCCATCCAATCCATAGTTGCGGCACCGTCGTGCACTTCACCTATTTTATAATTCTTTCCAGTGTAATATAAGATTCTTTCAGTAGTTGTTGTTTTACCAGCATCTATATGAGCCATGATGCCTATATTTCTGTAATCCTCTAATGGTGTTTTGCGACTCATTGTTTTTCCCCAAATTTACCAACGATAGTGAGCNAACGCTCTATTTGCCTCAGCCATTTTATGGGTATCTTCACGTTTTTTTACTGANTTACCTTTATTATTTGATGCNTCAATAAGNTCTGANGATAGTCTATTNCCCATAGTATCTTCACCTCTTGATCTTGCTGAAGATATTATCCATCTTATTGCTAANGCTTTTCTTCTTTCAGGNCTTACNTCNACCGGAACCTGATATGTAGCTCCCCCCACTCTTCTAGATCTAACCTCTAATGATGGCATTACGTTCTCAATTGCATCGTGAAAAACCTTAACCGGATCGATTTTGAGTTTTTTCTCTATATCATCAAAAGCACCATAAACAATCTTTTCAGCTACCGATTTCTTTCCTTCTTTCATGAGATTATTCATAAATTTAGAAATAACCTCGTCCCCAAACTTTGGGTCAGGAAAAATTTCTCTTTTTTCTGCTCTATGCCTTCTTGACATTTTTAATCCTATAAATTCATAAAAACCTTATTTAGGTTTTTTAGTTCCATATTTTGATCGTCTTTGCTTTCTATCTGATACTCCTTGTGTATCAAGAACCCCACGCAATATATGATATCTTACTCCCGGAAGATCCTTAACCCTGCCACCTCTGATTAAAACCACAGAGTGTTCTTGTAGGTTATGTCCTTCTCCAGGAATATAACTTGTTACCTCAAAACCATTGGTTAATCTAACTCTAGCTACCTTCCGAAGAGCAGAATTAGGTTTTTTGGGAGTAGTTGTATATACCCTCGTACAAACACCCCTTTTTTGTGGGCAAGATTCCATAGCAGGAACTTTGTTCCTCTTAATTACTCTAGCCCTTCTTTTTCTTACCAATTGGTTAATAGTAGGCATAACGACATTCTTCCTAAAAAAAATTCCTAACACTAATCTGTTAGAAATAGTCAATAATAAAAATACAGCGAATGGCGACAGTGTTTAGGAAAACCCTACAACCTGCCATAAGCAAGGTCTTAGTAGCTTTCAGAATAGAAACAGTCAAGAAAAACCTTGTTAATTAATCATATTACGAGGACTCAATTTCCTTTAATTCTTCTTCTTTTTCTCGTCTAGATACCAAAAGTTCATCTCTTATAGCTGCTTCTCCCTCAAGTCTCCTTATAGCGCTCCCTGTTCCTGCGGGAATTAGCCTTCCCACTATAACATTTTCTTTTAATCCTATAAGGTGATCTGATTTCCTATTAACAGCTGCATCCGTTAAAACCCTGGTTGTTTCTTGGAAAGATGCTGCAGAAATAAATGATCTTGTCTGTAAAGAAGCTTTAGTAATACCTAGCAATACTGGTTTATATTGGATTAATTTCTTCCCTTCGGATTTTAGTGTAACATTTATTTCTTCTGCTTCTATCTTATCTATTTGCTCCGCATTAAGGAAGTTACTATCTCCTGATTCTACTATCTCAACTTTTTGTAGCATCTGTCGTGTAATAACCTCAATATGCTTGTCATTTATTGTCACACCTTGCAGTCTGTAAACATTTTGAACCTCATCAACAAGATAATCAGCCAGTGCTTCGAGACCAAGAATTGAAAGAATATCGTGCGGCGCTGGATTCCCTTCAATTAAATATTCCCCTCGTTCAATAACATCCCCATCTTGAACAGAAATGTGTTTTCCTTTTGGTATTAAATAACTTGCCTCTTCTTCTTTTTCATTAACGGGATGAATAACTATTCTTCTTTTATTTTTATAATCTCTAGCAAATTCAACTTTTCCAGTTACTTCCGCTATTACGGCATGATCTTTAGGTTTTCTTGCCTCAAATAATTCTGCAACCCTAGGCAAACCTCCTGTTATATCTCTAGTTTTTGCACCCTCTGTAGGAATCCGAGCGATAACATCACCAGCAGAAACTTTTGAGCCATTGTCAGATGATATTATGGCATCAACTGACATTAAATATCTGGCCTCTCTCCCATCCTTAATTGTCGCAGGTTCTCCTTCTTCACTTTGAATTAATATCGCGGGTTTTAACGAGGAAGACTTTGCTGAGTTTTTCCAGTCAACGACCACATTTTGACTTATTCCTGTCGATTCATCAGAAAACTCGTTTAAACTTACTCCCTCTATTAAGTCTTCAAACACTATCTTCCCTGAAGCTTCGGTAATAATAGGAATTGTATAGGGATCCCATTGGGCTAATCTTTCGTTTTTCTTAACTTCTTGACCATCACTAACTAATAAGTGGGTTCCGTAGGTTAGTTTATGTTTGGATCTTTCGTTGCCATTTTCATCTATAACGCAAATCGATGTTGTTCGATCCACCACAATTTTTCTTTTTTCAGAATCTTCTAAGACGTTAAGATCGTCAATTCTTACTTTTCCATCACTGTTAGATTCTATATAAGATTGATCCATAACTTGAGCTGTTCCACCAATATGAAATGTTCTCATAGTTAATTGAGTGCCAGGTTCACCAATAGATTGTGCAGCAATAACTCCGACGGCTTCACCAATATTAACAGGGGTTCCTCTTGCCAGGTCTCTGCCATAGCATTTTGCACACACGCCACGCTTAGTTTCGCAGGTCAAAACTGACCTAATTTTCATCTCCAGCATATTTGATTGGTCAATTAATGGTAGGTGCTGCTCCTCTATAATCTCCTTACGCCTAACTATTACTTCACTACTTGCTGGATCAATAATATCATCACATGGAACTCTTCCTAATACTCTCTGGGAAAGTGAGACCATTTCTTCTCCGGATTCTATTACAGGCTTTATAGTAAGACCTTTATCTGTTTTACAATCATCTTCTATCACAATGCAATCTTGAGCTACATCAACTAATCTTCTAGTTAAGTATCCAGAATTAGCAGTTTTCAGCGCAGTGTCAGCTAGACCTTTCCTTGCGCCATGAGTAGAGTTAAAGTATTCCAAAACATTAAGACCTTCTTTAAAATTTGAAATAATTGGAGTTTCTATTATTTCTCCGGATGGTCTAGCCATCAATCCTCTCATACCTGACAACTGTTTCATTTGTGCGGCAGAGCCCCTGGCGCCTGAATGAGCCATCATGTAAATAGAATTAACAGGTTTTTCCCTTTTAGTTTCATTATCTATTTCAGATGAAGAAATCTTCTCCATCATTTTATCTTCAACTCTATCCGTACATTTTGCCCACGCATCTACAACTTTGTTATATTTTTCACCTTTTGTTATAAATCCATCTATGTATTGTTGTTCAAACTCTTTAGTTAATTCGTTTGTTTCTTGGATTAAGTTTTCTTTTTCTTCCGGAATTATCATATCGTCTTTACCAAAAGAAATTCCAGCTTTACAAGCGTGTTCAAATCCTAATTTCATTATATGGTCACAAAAAATTACAGTTTCCTTCTGTCCACAATGCCTATAAACGTCATCAATCATCCTAGAAATCTCTTTCTTAGTCAGTAACTTATTAACAATATCGAAAGTGATATTTTCATTACTAGGTAATTCTTTTGAAATCAAAATTCTACCTGGTGTCGTAACTACTTTATTGGATGCTCTAGTCTCTTCATCTTCAGATATAAGAGAATTGAATCTATAGTTAATTTTTGAATGAAGTGTGATAGATCTTTCTTCAAGAGCAAAATTTATTTCTTCAACATTATCAAAATATTTATCTTCCCCAGGTTCATTTGGTTTCATCTGAGATAGGTAATAAAGACCTAAAACAATGTCCTGACTCGGAACAATAATTGGATCACCATTAGCAGGGTGAAGGATATTATTTGTGGACATCATCAATACCCTTGCCTCTAACTGTGCCTCTAAAGATAAAGGAACATGTACAGCCATTTGATCTCCATCGAAGTCAGCATTGAATGCAGCACATACTAAAGGATGAAGTTGTATAGCCTTACCTTCAATGAGGACGGGCTCAAAAGCTTGAATTCCAAGTCGATGCAAGGTTGGAGCTCTATTCAACAGGACTGGGTGCTCTCTAATTACTTCCTCTAATATATCCCAGACTTCAGTAGTTTGCTTCTCCACCATCCTTCTTGCCTGTTTAACAGTGGTGGATAGACCTAGCGACTCAAGTCTTGAATAAATAAAAGGTTTAAATAATTCTAAGGCAAGTTTTTTTGGTAATCCACATTGATGAAGTTTTAACTCTGGACCAACTACAATCACTGATCTGCCTGAATAATCAACTCTCTTGCCAAGCAGATTCTGTCTAAATCTACCTTGTTTTCCTTTAAGCATATCTGAAAGAGATTTAAGAGGTCGTTTGTTAGAACCTGTTATAACTCTTCCTCTCCTTCCATTATCAAAAAGAGCATCAACAGCTTCTTGTAACATTCTTTTTTCGTTCCTAATAATTATATCTGGAGCCCTAAGGTCCATTAGCCTTCTTAACCTATTATTTCTATTGATTACTCTTCGATATAAATCATTTAAATCTGAAGTCGCAAATCTTCCTCCATCTAATGGAACTAATGGCCTAAGTTCTGGCGGTATAACTGGTACAACTTTCAGTATCATCCATTCTGGTCGATTGCCTGATTCCCTAAAGGCTTCAATTACCTTTAATCTTTTTGCTAATTTCTTTGGTTTCAATTCACTCGTTGTTTCTTTTATTTCCTGTCTTAGATCTTGGCTTATTTTTTCTAAGTCTAGATTTTCTAAAAGTATTCTTATTGCTTCAGCTCCAATTCCAACCTTAAAATTATCTGCTCCATATTCATCTTGAGCATCAAGGTATTCATCTTCAGATAACAATTGAAGATCTTTCAAGGGTGTTAATCCTGGGTCCATAACTATAAAATTTTCGAAATATAATACTTTTTCAAGATTTTTAAGCATCATATCAAGCATTAACCCAATCCTACTGGGTAAAGATTTTAAAAACCAAATGTGAGCAACTGGTGTAGCTAAATTAATGTGACCCATTCTTTCACGTCTTACGTTAGAC